>JAJPIH010000095.1 GCA_021324875.1 Alphaproteobacteria bacterium | reverse complement strand
TCTACAAGGAACTGGGAAACCAAGGCATCAAGGCGACCGACATCCCGGTCGTGGCGTTCAGCGTCGGCGAACAGGAACTGGCCGGCATCGACACCAAACCGCTGGTCGGCCATCTCGCCGCCTGGAACTATTTCGAAAGTCTCGACACCCCGCTCAATAAAGAGGTCGTCTCCGCGTTCAAGCAATTCGCCAAAGACGACAAGCGCGTCTTCAACGACCCGATGGAGGCGCATTACATCGGCTTCAACATGTGGGTCAAAGCCGTCGAGAAGGCCGGCACCACCGACCATGATGCGGTGATCGACGCCATGGTCGGCGTGGCTCATCCGAACCTGTCTGGCGATTACACGACGATGATGCCCAATCATCATCTGACCAAGCCGGTGCTGATTGGCGAAGTCCAGGCCAACGGCCAATTCAACGTCGTCTGGCAGACGCCGGGACTGGTCGTCGCCCAGCCTTGGTCCCCCTATCTGCCGGAAAGCAAAAACCTGATCGGCGACTGGCTGCCGCCGATGGCCTGCGGCAGCTTCGACGTCGTTACCGGCAAATGCGTCGGAGCCAAAAAGGCCTGAATCAAATGGACAGGCTTCGCTGCGCCGGCGGTCGCCGGCGAGGCCGTGGCGCGCGCTGGGTTGTCGGTGCGGTTGCGATCGCGCTGGTGGTCGGGCTGTCGGCCATCGCGCACGCCGGGGAGGATCCCTTCAGCGCTATCGCCGCGCTGTCGGCCGATGTTGAATCGCGGGGCATCGCCGCACTCGCGGTGTCGGGCAACCCCCGGGCCGCGGCGGTCATCGCCGCCCTGCGCGAAGGCAAGCTCTACGCCTGGAAGTGGCCGCGCCCGGATCCGCCGCTTTACATCCGCACCGCAACCGGATTTGTCGACGCGCGCAGCGGCGCAGCGGTCGCGGCGCCGCCGCTATTAAATCTGCGCCGCGTGATTGTCAGCGACACGGTGCGCGCGGCGATCGACACCGCCGCGGGGACCCTCGAACTGGCCTCGGCCTCGGCGACGGTGCGACTGAAAGCGGCCGAGACGTTGTTTCAAGCGGCCGACCCCGGAGCCTTGCCCCTGATCGACAAGGCGCTCGCCGCCGAACGCGATCGGCAAGTTCTGCGAGCGCTGCGCCAGGCGCAAGCCGCAGCCTTGCTCAAATCCGCCACCGGCTCGACCGCCGAACGGCTCGCCGCGGTCGGCACGCTTGCCGAACGGGCCGATTTGTCGACGCGCAACCTGTTGAGCTCGCTGGCGGGGCAACCGCCGGCGGTGGCCGCGGCCATCGCGGCGGCGATCGGCGACATCGACTTCAAGCTGAAGCTCTGGGGCGTGGCCGAGAACGTCTATTACGGCTTGAGCCTCGGCGCGGTGTTGCTGCTCGCCGCGAGCGGGTTGGCCATCAGCTTCGGGGTGATGGGCGTCATCAATATGGCCCATGGCGAAATGGTCATGATCGGCGCCTACACCACCTTTGTCGTCCAGCAGCTGATCGCGGCTTTCGCGCCGGCGCTGAGCGATCTCGGTCTGCTGGTGGCGATCCCCGCCGCGTTCCTCACGGCCGGGGCGCTGGGTGTGGCCGTCGAGCGCTTGCTGATCCGTTTTTTGTACGGCCGCCCGCTCGAGACCTTGCTCGCCACCTGGGGGCTGAGCCTGATCCTGCAGCAGGCGGTGCGCAGCATCTTTGGCCCGACCAACCAAGATGTCGGCTCGCCGCCATGGATGAGCGGGGCGGTGCAGCTCGGCGGCTTGACGCTGACCGTCAACCGGCTGTGGATCGTCCTGTTCGCCGGGCTGGTGCTGGCCGCGCTGATGGCGATCCTGCGCTGGGGCGGGCTCGGCCGGTCGATCCGGGCGGTGACCCAGAACCGGCGCATGGCCGCAGTCATGGGCATCCGTACCCCGCTGATCGACGCGCTGACTTTCGGCCTCGGCTCGGGGATCGCCGGCATGGCCGGGGTGGCGCTGAGCCAGATCGACAATGTCAGCCCCAATCTCGGGCAGGGCTACATCATCGACAGTTTTCTGGTGGTCGTATTGGGCGGTGTCGGCAACCTGTGGGGAACGCTGTTTGCCGCGATGAGCCTCGGGGTTGTCGACAAGTTTGTCGAACCGTTCGAGGGCGCGGTCCTGGCCAAGATTTTGGTGCTGGTGTTTCTGATCCTGTTCATCCAGCGCCGACCGCAGGGGCTGTTCCCGCTCAAGGGCCGGGCGGCCGAGGCATGATTGCGCTCGGCCGGGTCACGATCGTCACCCTCGGCGGGGTGGTTGCCGCGGCGCTGCTGCTGGCCGGTCTGAACCTGCTCACGCCCGCCGCGAACGCGCTGCACGTGCCGGACTTCGCGATCCCGCTGTTCGGCAAATATCTGTGTTACGCGATGCTGGCCTTGGCCGTCGATCTGGTCTGGGGTTACGCCGGCATCCTGACCCTCGGCCACGCCGCGTTTTTCGCGCTCGGCGGATACATGATGGGTATGTATCTGATGCGCGAGATCGGGGCGCGCGGGGTTTACGCCAATCCGGTCCTGCCGGATTTCATGGTGTTTATCGGCTGGAACAAGCTCCCCTGGTATTGGTACGGGTTCGACCATTTCTGGTTTGCGCTGCTGATGGTGATGCTGGTCCCGGCGGCGCTGGCCGGGTTGTTCGGCTGGTTTGCGTTTCGCTCGCGCGTTTCCGGCGTCTATCTGTCGATTATCACCCAGGCGTTGACCTACGCCCTGATGCTCGCCTTTTTCCGCAACGACATGGGGTTTGGCGGCAATAACGGGATGACCGATTTCAAGGACATCCTGGGCTTTGCCCTGAACCGCGAGACGACCGCGGTCGGTTTGATGCTGGCCAGCGCCGGCGCCTTGGCGGCGGCATTGGCGCTTGCCCGGGCGATCACCGCCTCGCGCTTTGGCAAAGTGCTCTTGGCGGTGCGCGAGGCCGAGGCGCGCACCCGTTTTCTCGGCTACCGGCCCGAATCCTACAAGCTTGCCGTCTGGGTGGTCTCGGCGGTGATCGCCGCGATCGGCGGCGCGCTCTACGTGCCGCAAGTCGGCATCATCAATCCGTCGGAGTTTTCGCCCGGCAACTCGATCGAAGCGGTGATCTGGGTCTCGGTCGGCGGTCGCGGCACGCTGGCCGGCGCCATTCTCGGTGCGATCATCGTCAATCTCGGCAAGACCTGGCTGACCAGCGCGCTGCCGGCGGTGTGGCTGTTTGCCTTTGGCGGGTTGTTCATCGCGGTCACGTTGTGCCTGCCGGGCGGTCTGATCGGGCTGTTCGCCGGCCGCCGCCGCGGCGCCGAAAAGGCGCGCGGCACGGTCAGCGAGCGTCAACATGGGCCGGCCGAACGGGCGCCGCGCGGGGTGGTCGGATGAGCGCGGCCGATATTCTTCGCCTCGACCGGGTCAGCGTCTCGTTCGACGGCTTCAAAGCGCTCAACGAACTGTCGCTGGCGCTTGCCGCGGGCGAGATGCGCGCCGTGATCGGCCCCAACGGCGCCGGCAAGACAACGATGATGGATGTGATCACCGGCAAGACCAAACCCGACGCCGGACGGGTGCTGTTTGCCGCGCAGGTCGATCTGACGCGGCTCGACGAGCCGGCGATCGCCGGCCTCGGCATCGGCCGCAAATTCCAGCGCCCGACCGTGTTCGAGCCGCTGACGGTGCATGACAATCTGCTGCTGGCGCTGGGCGGCGACCGCTCGCCGCGGTTTGCGCTGTGGGCGCGGGAAAGCGCGGCCGAGCGCGAGCGGATCGACGAGCTGTTGCACACGACCCGGCTTGTCGCCGAGCGCGGCCGCCGCGCCGCCGAACTTTCGCATGGCCAGAAGCAATGGCTCGAGATCGGCATGCTCTTGGCCCAGGACCCGAAATTGCTGCTGATCGACGAACCGGTAGCCGGCATGAGCGACGCCGAGACCGCGGCGACCGCCGACCTATTGGGCGAGATCAACCGCAGCCGCAGCGTTATCGTCGTCGAACACGACATGGCGTTTGTTCGCAGCCTCGGCGTCACGGTCACGGTTCTGCACGAGGGTGCCGTACTCGCCGAGGGCTCGATCGAAGAGATCCAGGCCGACCCGCGGGTCGTCGAAGTCTATCTGGGCCGCTGAGGATGCTGTCGGTCGAGGACCTGCATTTGTTCTATGGCGCCAGCCACACGCTGCGCGGCATCAGCCTGACCGCGAAACCGGGCGAAGTCACCTGCATCCTCGGCCGCAACGGGGTCGGGAAAACCAGCCTGTTGCGGGCCATCTTCGGGGTTCAGCCGATCCGCAGCGGCCGCATCGCCTGGCAACAGCGTGACTTGACCGGGCTGGCGCCGTTTCAACGGGCGCGCGCCGGCCTGGCGCTGGTGCCGCAGGGCCGCGAGATCTTCCCGCGGTTGACGGTGATCGAAAATCTGCAGACCGGTTACGCCGTGCTGCCGCCCGGCCAGCGCTCGATCCCGGAGGACCTGTTCGCTTTGTTTCCGGCGCTCAAAAGCATGCTGCGCCGGCGCGGCGGCGATCTCTCCGGCGGCCAACAACAGCAGCTGGCGATCGCCCGGGCGCTGGTCATGCGCCCGCGGCTGCTGATCCTTGACGAGCCGACCGAGGGGATCCAACCATCGATTATTAAAGACATCGAAACCGTGATCCGCGCGCTCGCGGCGCGCGGCGATATGGCGATCCTGCTGGTCGAGCAATATTTCGAGTTTGCCCGCGACCTCGCCGACGCCTATCTGGTCATCGAGCGCGGCGAAGTGGTGATGTCCGGGCGCCGAACCGGCATGGACGAGACGGCGGTGCGCAAATATCTGACGGTGTAGCCGGGCTTTTCTCAGCTGGTTTCGACAGTCGGCGTAAAGATATAGCCGGTGCCGCGCACCGTCTTGATCATCGACGGCCGTTGCGGATCGTCTTCAAGCTTGCGCCTGAGCCGTCCGACCTGGACGTCGATCGTCCGGTCAAAAGGTCCGGCCTCGCGTTTGCGCGCCAGGTCCAACAGCCGGTCGCGGCTCAGCACCTGGTTGGCGTTGTTGACAAACGCGGCCAGCAGATCGAATTCTCCGGTGGTCAGCCGCACTTCCTCGCCGGAGGGCGAATAGAGTTCGCGGCTCGACAGATCAAGATGCCAGCCGGCAAACCGCGCCCGCACGCGCGGGCTCGGATTGCGTTCGCCGACCCGGGCCTGAACCCGTCGCAACACACTTTTGACCCGGGCCAGGAGCTCGCGCAGGTGAAACGGCTTGGGCAGGTAGTCGTCGGCGCCCATTTCGAGCCCGATGATACGATCCACGGTTTCGCCGCGACCGGTCAGAATGATGATGCCGACATTCGACTCCTCGCGCAGCGCACGAGCCAGCGTCAATCCGTCTTCACCTGGCAGCATCAGGTCAAGGATCACCAGATCAACCGCGGTTTGCGCCAGCACCCGGCGCATGCCTGGCCCGTCATGGGCGGTCGACACGCGGTAGCCCTCGCTGGTGAGGTAGTCTTGGACCATCTCGCAAATTTCTTTTTGGTCGTCGACAACCAGGATGTGGCCAATGTCACTCATCGTGGTCCGCGTTGCTGCTTTGGCCGAGGCCCCCTGCCGTCCGCAGGCGCCGGTCGGGGAAGGCTAACGCCTCAAAAGCCATTATACATATGGTTACAAAATCTTACAGAAAACGGGGTCTCCGGACATTTTCGGATTACACCTGCTCGCTAGTCTCCCCCGGCGTCGGATCGGCCGCGCTGCCGGTCCTTAGCCTCGGGAGCCTCGGGTGATCGATATTTATACGGGGATTGAAGCTGAAATTCCGCGGTTGCGACGCTACGCCCGGGCCCTTACCCGCGACGTTGCCGTCGCCGACGATCTCGTCCAGGACTGTCTGGCACGCGCCCTTGGCAAGCTGCATTTGTGGCACAAGGGCACCGATCTGCGGGCCTGGTTGTTTACAATTCTCCACAACCAATACGTCAATCACGTGCGCCGCTCAGTGCGCGAGGGCGCGGTCGTCGGGCTCAGCGACAACGAACCGTCGCTGATCCGGCCTGCGCATCAGGGCCAGCGCCTCGAATTGCGCGATCTGGAGCGGGCGATCGCCAAACTCCCCGAAGAACAGCAGGCGGCGATCCTGCTGGTCGGGTTGGAGGGCATGCGCTACGAGGACGTCGCCGCGGTGCTCGGCGTCCCGGTCGGCACAATCCGCTCGCGCCTATCTCGTGGCCGCGAGACCCTGCGCCGGCTGGTCGGCATGGAGCCCGACGAGCGGGCCTCGCCGCCGCGGCCGCCATCGCGGGCCGGATCGGGCGCTGCCCCTTCGCCTTCCGCCTCGCGCAAGCCCGGCAGCCGCAGCCATGGCGGCCTTGCCGACCCGGCGCGGGCGGCGGGGGCGGCCGGTTGCGTCACGACGCGACGGCGAGCCCGCACCGCGGCAACCAAACCGCAGAGCGAGCGCTGGGCGGCGGGAACCAATCGCACCGCACACCGTTAACCAGATAGGCGGGTGCCGGGCGCCGCCTTAATCTGCAGCCCGGTTTGGCAAAGTCTCCCTGTCGCGGGTCTGCCACCCGCAAACTTGCCGGTGTCGGTCTCGCCGACGCCGGCAATTTGTCGCATCGGCGGCGCATCAGGGCCGCGCCACGACGATTGTGCGGGCGCATCAAGCCGTTCCCGTCGAGCTCATCCATCCGCGCTCAGCTGAGCAAGGCCGGCGCCAAACCGGCGGCGCAATCCTGCGCCTTTGCCGCATCTACGCCGCGGCTTGCAAACCGCGCCGCGATCCGCAAGGATCGGCCATCACTCGGGGGGCAGGCGCGGCGCAAACCCAATTGACGTCGAGCCCGGGTTCGGGCAACGCCGAGCGCGGGAGCATGCCCGCCGGGAGAACTCCCGGTTGCGGAATAATGGGTCCAGAGTGACATGTTCGGAAGAATGCTGGGCTTATTGTCCGCCGATATGGCGATCGACCTCGGCACGGCAAACACGCTGGTCTACGTCAAGGGGCGCGGCATTGTCCTCAACGAACCCTCGGTCGTCGCGATCGCCAGTGTCAAAGGGCGCAAGCAGGTGCTGGCGGTCGGCGAGGAAGCCAAGCAGATGCTGGGTCGCACCCCCGGCTATATCCAGGCCATCCGGCCGCTGCGCGACGGCGTGATCGCCGATTTTGAAGTCACCGAGGAGATGATCAAGCATTTCATCCGCAAGGTGCATAACCGGCGCAGCTTTGCCACGCCGCAGATCGTGGTCTGCGTCCCCTCGGGATCGACCGCGGTCGAACGCCGCGCGATCCAGGAATCGGCGGAAAGCGCCGGCGCCCGCCGGGTGTTTCTGATCGAGGAACCGATGGCGGCGGCGATCGGCGCCGGCCTGCCGGTCACCGAGCCGACCGGGTCGATGGTGGTCGATGTCGGCGGCGGCACCACCGAGGTCGCGGTGCTGTCGCTCGGCGGGATCGTCTATTGCCGCTCGGTGCGGGTCGGCGGCGACAAGATGGATGAGGCGATCATCGCCTATATTCGCCGCAATCATAATCTGCTGGTCGGCGAGAGCAGCGCCGAGCGGATCAAGAAAGAGATCGGCTCGGCATGCATGCCGGAGGACGGCGAAGGGCGGCTGATGGAGATCAAGGGCCGCGACCTGATGAACGGCGTCCCCAAGGAGATCGTCATCAGCGAACGCCAGGTATCCGAAAGTCTGGCCGAGCCGGTCGGGTCGATTGTCGAGGCGGTCAAGGTGGCCCTCGAACACACCGCCCCCGAACTCGCCGCCGACATCGTCGACAAGGGCATCGTGCCGACCGGCGGCGGCGCGCTGCTCGGCAATCTCGATCTCGTCCTGCGCCATGCGACCGGGTTGCCGGTGTCGATCGCCGATGATCCGTTGACCTGTGTGGCGCTGGGAACGGGCAGGACCCTCGAAGAAATGAAAACCTTGAAATCGGTGCTGATCAACGCCTGGTAACGGCCGCCCCCTTCGGCCGGCGCCGGGAACGATGGCCGCCAAGACGCGTTGTGCGGCGGCGCGAGCCGCGGCTCGCGGCAGGGCGCCGCGGTAGAGGCGGGGGCAAGTAAGGCGAGGACCGTGGTGACGCCGTTGACGATTTTGCGCCGGAGCGCGGCGCAGCGCGCGATTGCACCGCTCCTGGTGGTGGTCAGCGCGCTGATGATCATCGTCGGAAAGGTCGATCAGGCGGTGTTTGAATCGATCCGCGTCTCGATCGTCGACCATCTGGCCGCGCCGCTTGCCCTGCTGTCGCGGCCGATGACCGGGTTGGCAAGCCTGGCCGAGCGGGTGCGGGCGGCGGTCGCGCTCTATGACGACAACCTCACGCTCAGCGAAGAGAACCGCAGGCTGCTGCAGTGGCAGCAGACGGCGCTGGCGCTGGCCGATCAAAACCGGCAGTTGCGGGCGCTGCTCAAGCTGGTTCCGGAACATGCGCGCGCCTTCGTTTCGGCGCGGGTCATCGCCAGCTCCGGCGGCGCCTATTTGCGCAACCTCTTGGTCGACGCCGGCAGCGCCGACGGGGTGGCCCGCGGCCAGGCGGTGATCGCCGGCGAGGGGCTGGTTGGCCGGGTCTACGAAGTCGGCCTGCTCACCGCCCGCGTGCTGCTGCTAAGCGATCTCAATTCGCGCGTGCCGGTGATCGTCGAGCGTTCGCGCCAACGCGCGATCCTCGCCGGCGACAATTCGCCATCGCCGAGCCTGTGGTATCTCGACCCGGCAGCGCCGGTGCGGGTCGGCGACCGCATCCTGACCGCCGGCGAGGGCGGGGTTTTTCCGCCCGGGCTGCCGGTCGGGGTGGTCACCGCGGCCGGCCCCGGCGCACCGCGGGTAACCCCCTATGTGCGGTTGTCGCAGCTCGAATATGTGCGCATTGTCGATTACGGCCTCGCCGACAGTCTGCCGCCGCCGGTCGCGGCGACGCCCAAACCCGGCTTGCGCGCCGCCGCCGCGCGGCCGAACCGGCGCTGAGCGTGACGATCGGCTCGGAACCGGTCCCGGCGGCGCCGGCTCGCGCTGCAGGAGCCGCGCGTCTGCTGCCGGCGGCAACGACGGCGCTGGCGGCGCTGCTGACATTGGAACCGGTGCCGCTGCCCGGCTATGCGGCGCTGACCCCGACGCTGACATTGATGGTCGTCTATCACTGGACGCTCTACCGGCCCGATCTGCTGCCGCCGCTTGTGCTGTTCGCGGTCGGGCTCGGCTATGATTTGGCGGCCGGCGAGATTGTCGGGGTCACCCCGCTATTGCTGCTGCTGGCCCGCGCCGCGGTATTGCGCTCGCGGCCGTGGTTTATCAGACGCGGCTTTGTCTGGGTCTGGGCGGGTTTTGCGGTGCTGGCCGCGGGGATACTGTTCGGGCAATGGGTGATTGCCTCGCTGCTTGCCTGGCGGCTTCTCGGCACCGGCGCGATCGTCTTTCGCGCCGCGCTGAGCGTCGCCCTGTTTCCGCTGGCAAGCCGCCTGCTGGGATATAGCCAGCAGGCCCTGCTCGGCGCCGGGTGAACAATGCCGGCCAAGGCGGCGCTCTCCGGCCCCGGGCTGCAGCGCGAAATTCAGCGCTACCGGCGTTTCAGTCGCCGCGCGATGATCCTCGCCGGCGGCCAGGTCACGCTGCTGGGCCTGCTGACCGGCCGGCTGTGGCAGCTGCAAATCGTCGATTCCAGCCGCTACAAAACGCTGTCGGACGAAAACCGCATCAATCTGCGGCTGGTGGCGCCCCCGCGCGGGCGCATCCTTGACCGGTTTGGGACGCCGTTGGCCGACAACCGGCAGACCTATCACCTGGTCATCGTCGCCGAGCAGGCCGGCGACATCGCCGCCACCCTCGACGCCTTGGCGCGGTTGATCCCGCTCGATCCCGCCGACCGCAACCGGGTGCTGCGCGAAGTGCGCCACAAGCACGCGTTTGTACCGGTCGTCATTCGTGACAATTTGAGCTGGGACGAGATGGCGCGGATCGAGGTCGCCGTGCCCGAATTGCCCGGCGTCTCGGTCGAACAAGGCCTTACCCGCCACTACCCGTTTGGCCAAGACGCGGCGCATGTGATCGGCTATGTCGCAGCCGTGTCCGAGGACGAGCTGACCGGCGACCCGCTGCTCGAGCTCCCCGATTTCCGGATCGGCAAGGCCGGGCTGGAAAAGAGCCAGGACCTCGCGCTGCGCGGCCTCGCCGGCACCCGCCAAGTCGAAATCAACGCCTTTGGCCGGGTCGTGCGCGAACTGGCCTATGTCGAAGCCCAACCCGGACAGGATGTCGTGATCGGCCTCGATGCGGCCATGCAGGAATT
>JAJPIH010000424.1 GCA_021324875.1 Alphaproteobacteria bacterium | reverse complement strand
TTCAGGTCGAGCGGATGACGCGCGATTATGTCGCGCTCTATACCCGGTTGATCCGGGGTCTCGACGAACAAGGCACAATGCAAGACCGGGCCGCGGCGGCCGAAGACGTCTGAGACGGAACGCCGCCGATGTCCGGGGATGTCGTCGCAAGCGACCAGACCTCGCGGTTTTACATCGAATCGCTGGTGGCGTTCCAGGAACGGCGGCCGCGGTCGTTGAAAAACGGACACACCTTTGCCGTCTTCGATCCGCATGGCGATGTCGTCCCCAGCCCGGCCAGCCCCGACGGCATTTATCATCGCGACACGCGCCACTTGTCGCGCCTGGAATTGCGGCTCAACGACGCGCCGCTGCTGCTGCTGAGCTCGAATGTTCAGGACGACAACATCGTGCTCAGCGTCCATCTGACCAACCCCGATCTCGGACCGGAAGACGACAAGCGCTTGCGCGGCGAACGGATCCACATCAATCGCCGCCGCTACCTGTCGCCCAATTGCTGCCACGAACGGCTGCTGATCCACAATTTTGATGGACGACCGCAACGCCTCGCTCTGACGCTCGATTTCGCCGCCGATTTCGCCGAACTGTTCGAGGTTCGCGGCCAGAAGCGGGCGCGGCGCGGTCACCAAACCGTCGAGCGCGGTTCGGGCGCATCGATCAGCCTGCGTTATTTCGGCCTCGACGGATGTGAGCGTACGACCACGCTGCGTTTTGCGCCGCCGCCCCTGCGGCTGGATCCGGGCCGGGCCGAGTTCCAATTGTCGCTCGCACCCGGCGAAGCGACCCGGATCATTATCGAAATCGATTGCGGCCAGAGTCCAGTCGACGGCGACATCTTTCGTCGCTTTTACAGCACGCTGCGCCTCACCCGCCGGGCGATGCGCACGGCCAGCGCGCGGGCCGCGGCGATCGAGAGCTCCAATTCGCTGTTCAACGAGCTCGCGCGCCGCTCGGTTGCCGACCTTTACGTGTTGCTGACCGACACGCCGCACGGCCCCTACCCCTTTGCCGGGATCCCGTGGTTCAGCACGGTCTTTGGCCGGGACGCGATCATCACCGCCTTGTTTGCGTTGTGGGTCGCCCCCGAGATCGCCAAAGGCGTGCTGCGCTTTCTCGCCGCCCACCAGGCGACCGAGACCGACCCCGCAAGCGACGCCGAGCCCGGCAAGATCCTGCATGAAATGCGTGATGGCGAGATGGCGCGGCTCGGCGAGGTGCCGTTTGCGCGCTATTACGGCAGCGTCGATGCGACCCCGCTGTTTGTCGTGCTCGCCGGCGAGTATCTGACGCGCACCGGCGATCTCGACACCGTGCGCCGGCTGTGGCCGCACATCGAAGCGGCCTTGCGCTGGTGCGACGTCTATGGCGACGCCGATGGCGACGGCTTTGTCGAATACCACCGGCGCAATGCCGATGGCCTTGCCAACCAGGGTTGGAAAGATTCGCACGATGCGATCTTTCATGCCGATGGCAGTCTGGCGGAGAGCCCGATCGCGCTGTGCGAGGTGCAGGGCTATGTTTACGCCGCCAAGCGCGAGGCCGCGAGGATCGCCGCCGCCCTGGGACATGCCGGGACGGCGCGCCGGCTCGCCGGCGAAGCCGAGAGGCTGCGCGAAAAATTCGAGGCGGCCTTTTGGTGCGAGGAGCTCTCGACCTACGGGCTTGCCCTCGACCGCAATAAACAACTGTGCCGGGTCGTCACCTCGAACGCCGGACACGCGCTTT
Source organism: Alphaproteobacteria bacterium (assembly GCA_021324875.1). GTDB lineage: Bacteria > Pseudomonadota > Alphaproteobacteria > ATCC43930 > CGMCC-115725 > AP-15. The sequence continues at coordinate 3,017 of JAJPIH010000424.1, read as the reverse complement.
GGGCCGGAATCGCCGCGCCCGGACGGGCGCGCCGGGTCGCCGACACCTTGCTGGGCGCGTCCTGTTTTTCCGGCTGGGGCGTGCGCACCGTCGCGGTTTCAACGGCGCGCTATAACCCGATGCCATACCACAACGGTTCGGTATGGCCGCACGACAACGCGATGATCGCCCTCGGTCTGGCGCGTTACGGCTTCAAAGACGAGGTCCTGAAGATTTTTTCCGGCCTGTTCGACGCCGCCACCTATATGGACCTGCGCCGGCTGCCGGAATTGTTCTGCGGTTTTCAATGGCGCCGGCTGAACGCGCCGACGCTTTATCCGGTCGCGTGCATCCCGCAGGCCTGGGCCGCCGCCGCGGTGTTTGCGCTGGTTCAGGCTGCCCTCGGGCTCAGCTTTGCCGCCGATGCCGACGAGATCCGGTTTGCCCGGCCGGCGCTGCCGCGCTTTATCGACGAATTGCACCTGCGCGGCTTGCGCGTAAAAAGCGGCTCGGCGGATGTCGTGCTGCGTCGCTACGAGTTGGACGTCGCGCTCAATATCACCCGCCGTGACGGCGATGTGCCGATCATTGTCAGCCGCTGAACGGCTCGTGCCCGGTTAAAACCGCGCGGGGAGCGCGCTCGCCTCGGCGCCGAAATAGGCTTGGGGTTGCGAGGGCGTCTCGCCCAGCCTTTGCTCCGCGCGCATGACGCAGCCGCGGGTCAGCGCAAACACCGCGTGCCAGGTTGTGGCATCGCGCAGCGCCCCGAGAAAGCAGCCGTCATAAAAACTGTATCGCCGCTCGCTCTGGCAGCCGAAGGATGGCCGGTCGCGACGCGACGCGGTCAGGATCACCCGGTTGGGTGCGATCATTCTGCCGGCGGCAAAACTGCCGCTGTAGCAGCTCGACACGACAACGGCGGTCGGCGCCGCCGCGCAGGCGGCCGAAAGGGCCAGCGCCAATTCGTCGGGGCGCAAGGCGCGTTGCGAGGCCGACAGCCACAAGCCGGCATCGCGCTCGCCATGCGAGGTCAGAAAGACAAAGCAGCGGTCGCCCGGACGCACCGGCAGGCCGGCGATGCGGCGCAACAAATTTTCGGCGGTGGCCGGCTCGACGCCGCGCCGCCATTCCGCGGGGTCGGCGCTCAACCGGTGAATATTGGCGGCCGGAACGCCAGCGGCGCGCAGGCGCTCGGCCAAGGTGCGGGTGGCGTCGTCAAACACCGGCTGCGCATCGTCGCCGGCGGCGAGCACGACCTGCCAGCCGCCGTCGGCGGCAGAACTCTGAGCGGCAGGGCCGACCAGCATCACCAGCAGCGCGCCGAAACCGGCCGCGATCCACCACCGGACGGCGTTTGCCGCCATGGTCCCGGCCCCTGGGCCGCGACGGTTTCGTGCTATGCTCATGTGAGTTGCGCTTTTCCAGGAGGATTTGCGATGTCTACCGCACTCGCCGACAAAAAGTGCACCCCCTGCCGCGGCGGCATTCCGCCCCTCGGCCCGGAAGAGGCCGAGCGGCTGCACGCGCAGGCCAGCGAGTGGGCGTTGCTCGACGACGCCAAGCGGATCGAGCGCACCTACCGCTTCCGCAATTTCCGCGAGGCCTTCGGCTTTGTCGAGCGGGCGGCCGCGCTTGCCGAAGCCGAAGGTCACCATCCCGAGATCCGTTTTGGCTGGGGATTTGTCACGGTCTCGCTGCAGACCAAGAAAATCAAGGGTCTGCACGAGAATGACTTTATTATGGCGGCCAAACTCGACCGGATCGCGGCCGAACCGGCGATGGCCTCGGCCTGAGCAGCCGGGGTCCGCGCCATGCCGCGCCGACAACCAACAGAACAGGGAGCAACGCCATGCCGGCCTACATAACGCTCGCCAACTGGACCGACCAGGGCGCCCAACGGGTCAAGGAATCGCCGCGCCGGCTCGACAGCGCCAAACGGGCGCTGGCCGATATGGGCGGCGAATTCAAGGGGTTCTACTTGACGCTGGGTGAATACGACCTGGTCATGATCTATGAAGCGCCCGACGATGCGGTGGCGGCACGGTTCGCACTGGTGCTCGGCATGCTCGGCACTGTGCGCACCCGCACGCTGAAGGCGTTTCCCGAGGCGGCCTATCGCGAGATCATCGCTCGGCTTGGCTAGGCGAGGAGGGATCGGATGGGTTCGAAGACAGCACAGCTGCGCGCACTGCTCGCGTCGGGGGAGGTTCTCTACATGCCCTCGGCGACGACGCCGCTCGAGGGCCGGCTGGCGGAAGCGGCCGGGGTCAAAGTCGTCTATACCGGCGGCTACGCCACCGGCGCGTCGCGGGCGATCACCGAACCGCTGCTGACGATGGACGAACAGGTGCGGGCTGCGGGCGAAGTGGCGCGCGCGGTGTCGGTGCCGCTGGTTGCCGATGCCGGCGCGGGCTTTGGCGAGCCGCTGCATACAATGCGTACCGTCCGCGAATTTGCCGCCGCCGGAGTGGCCGGCATTCATATCGAGGACCAGCTTTATCCAAAACGCGCCCATTACCACAAATACGTCGCGCATGCGGTGCCGGTCGGCGAATTTGTCGACAAGATCCACTGGGCGTGCCGCGAGCGTGAGCGCACCGACCGCGATTTTGTGATCATTGCCCGCTCCGATACCTGTCGCGAGTTGGGGCTCGAGGAAGCGGTGATGCGGGTCAATGCCGCGGCCGAGGTAGGCGCCGATCTCGGCCTGCTGTTCCCGCGCAACGACGCCGAGGCGGAGGCCGCACCACGGCTTGCCAAAATTCCGCTCGTCTGGGTGCAAAGCCGGGGCAATCGCGACGGCCGCCCGATTTACGGGCTCGACCGGCTCAAGGCGATGGGCTACCGCGCCTGTATCGACGCGCAATTGCTGCTCGGGGTCGGGGTTCATTTCATGCGCCAGGCGCTTGCCGAAATGCAGCGCAGCGGCGCCTACACCGGGATCGGCGACAACGCGTTTACCGCGGTGCGCAAGGACATCGAGGATTTGATCGGGCTCGACGAATATTATCAAGTCGAAGCCGAGACCGTGGAGAAAT
>JAJPIH010000001.1 GCA_021324875.1 Alphaproteobacteria bacterium | reverse complement strand
TGACGTATGAGGTTTTGTGTCAGGGGGTGAGGGAGGTACTCCGGTTGGGTTGTCGAGACTCAGACCAGGAGCACCCCCCATGCCGCAGACTGCGACGATCAAGAGTTTACCGCGTGCATTCCAGATGATGAAGGCCATGCAAGCGCAAGGGATCGAGTGGGGCGAGGACTACCGGCGGGCCGGCGCGGAGGCTCTCAAGGGCATCCTGGCGGGGCGCATGGCGGCGGCGATCGACCACCATCTGGACGAGATGGCCGCGCGCGGGGAGGCCGACCGGCGCAACGGGTCCTATCATCGGCATCTGCTGACCGAGCTGGGCGACATCGAGCTCTGCGTGCCGCGGACCCGGCGCTACAGCCCGCTCACGGTGGTCCAGGCCTATGCCCGGCGGGCCGGCCATATCGACCGCATGATCCTGGCCTGCTTCGTGCTCGGGCTGTCGACGCGCAAGGTGGGCGAGGCGCTGTTGCCGATCCTCGGCCGGCCGGTCAGTCCGACGACGGTGAGCACGATCGCCAAGCAGCTCGACGCGATCGTGGCCGCCTTTCATGCGCGCCCGCTGCGGGAACGCTACCGGGTGCTGATGCTCGACGGCGTCGTGCTCGCCCGCAAGACCGGCGCCGGCGCGATCAAGCGGCCGGTGCTGGTGGCGCTCGGCCTCCGGCCGGACGGCAAGAAGGAGATCATCGACTTCCGCCTGGCGGCGAGCGAGAGCGCGGCCGCGTGGGAAAGCTTCCTCGGCGATCTTATCCGACGCGGCCTCACCGGCGACGATCTCGAGATGATCTGCGTCGACGGCGGCAGCGGCCTCTTGGCAGCCCTTCCCACGGCGTTCCCCGATGTGCCGGTGCAGCGCTGCTGGGCGCACAAGATCCGCAACGTCCTCGACAAGGTGCGCAAAGCCGATCGGCCCGCCGTCAAGGCCGATCTCCACCGCGTCATGAACGCGAGGACCCTGCCGCAGGCCCGCTCCGCCGCCCGCCGCTTCGCCAACTGGTGGGAGGACGACTATCCCAAGGCCGTCTCATGCTTGCGCGACGGCCTCGACGAGCTCCTCACCTGCTGGCGATACAAATCGCTCGACCAACGCAAGAAGGGCCGAACCACCAACGCCATCGAACGCCGCTTCCGAGAGGTCCGCCGGCGAACCAGGCCGATGGGAGTCTTCTCCGACCGAACCTCGATGGACCGCATCCTGTTCGCCGTCTTCAACCACGAAAACCGAAACCAGGGCCTCAGCACCCCTCTCCTGCTGACACAAACCTTTTGACGTTACCGCGGGGCAAGACGCATCGCCGGCCGGCTGCTAGGATCGCGCCGGGCGAAAATGATCAGAGGGCTTGCAACGTGACGCTTCTTTATCTCGTGCGGCATGGCGAACATGCGCTGCAAGGCCAGATCGTCGCCGGCCGGACCGGTGGCATCGGCCTGTCGCCGCGCGGGCGGACGGAAGCGGAAGCGGTTGCCGCGCGCCTCGCGGGCGAACCGATCGAGGCGATTTACGCCAGCCCGCTCGAACGAGCCCGCGACACCGCCGCGATCCTCGCCGGGCGTCTCGATCTGCCGGTCACCACCCGGGACGATCTGATCGAGCTTGATTTTGGCGAGTGGACCGGGTGGACCTTTGATCAGGTCAGGGCGGATTTGCGCTGGCTGCCATGGCAGCGCCACCGCAGCATCGCCGCCATCCCGGGGGGCGAAAGCTGGCGCGGTGTGCAGGACCGGGTGGTGGCGGCTTTGTTCGATCTGCGCCGCATCCATCCCGAGGGCCGGGTCGTGGTTGTCAGCCACGGCGATGTGATCCGTGCCGCGCTGTTGTTCGTGCTCGGCATGCCGCTCGATTTCTACAATCGCTTGGAAGTCGCGACCGGCTCGATCAGCACGGTTCGCATTGACGACAGCGGGATGCGGGTTCCGGCGCTGAACGAACGCCCGCGCCGATGATGCGCTATCGGCCTCGTCCAAGACTGGCGATCACCGCTTCCGCGGCGGCAAGCCCGCTCATATAGGCGCCGTGCGCGGTCGAGAAATCGTTGGCCGAGGTGGCTTCACCGGCAAAAAACAGCCGGTCTTCGACCGGTGCGGCGAGAATGGCGCGATCGCCCGAGTGGCCGGGCAACGCATAGGAATAGGAGCCGCGCGACCACGGGTCGGCAAGCCACGCCGTGGTGGTAAGCAGCGCGATGTGCCGCCGGATGTCGGCGCCGAGAAGAGCGGCCAGCTCATCGGCGGCGAAGGCGAAGATCGCCGCCGGCCCCGCGCGCTCCATCGCCGCCGCGAACCGGCCGCCGAAAAATGTATAAATCACCGGCCGGCCCATCGGCCGCAGCTGGTAGTTCATGGTTTCGCGGCGCCGCGTCGAGCCGACCAGGAAGCCGTTTTGCGCGAATTCGGGCCGCCACGCATCGCCGAGCGCAATAAAGGCTTTATTGTCGACCCCGAGCGGCAGCCCCGCCGCGGCTTCGACCTTGTCGGGCAGCGCCGGTTCGAAGCGGAACGCTTCGGCGGCGATGATCGAGGTCGGCACCGTGACGATGACCCGGGCGGCGGTCAGTGTCCCGCGGGGGGTGTCGAGCCGCAGCGAGCGGCCGCGATGGTCGATGCGCGTCACCGGCGTATCGAACGCAATCGGCAGCCCCTCGGCCAGCCTTTCGAACAGCCGGCCATAGCCTTCGCCAAGACGCCAATTGACGTTGGTGCTGTTTTGGTCGTAGCGGACATAGTCCTTGATCGAGACCCGGTCGAGTTCCGCGCCATTGCCCCAGGTGCTGCTCGCATCGAGCAGCTGGTTCCAGCGGCAGCCGGGGACGAGCGTGCTCGCCAGCGAGCGGTCCTCGGGTTCGAGTGCGGCTTGCCGCCGCGCCTGGTTTTGCGCCTCCCGCACCGCCAGCCACTCAGCTTCGGCCTCCGGCGTCTCACCGCTGCGCGACAGCCGCGAGGTCCATTCCGGCGGGCGTCGATGCACCGTAAAGCCGAGGCTTTGCGCGATCCTTGACAGCGGGTTGCGGTCGGCCGAATGCAGCCATTCGGCGCCGCGATCGAGCGGAAAACCCGCCGGCGCAATGGTATGGACGCGGCCGCCGACGCGGCTGCGCGCCTCGAGGACCTGCACCCTCGCACGGCCCGCCTCGACCAGGCGGCGCGCGGCGGCGATGCCGGCGGCACCGGCCCCGACCACCGCGACATCCGCCTCCGCCGCGAAGCCCGCCATTATTGTCGCCCGCTCGGCCGGTCGAGGTCGGTGCGGCTAGCGGCTGCGTGAGGCGGCGCTGGCGACCGCCTTCAGCGAGGCGGTCATGATGTTGGCGTCGATGCCGACCCCCCAGATTGTCTGATCCTCGCCGTAGCGGATCTCGACATAGGCGGTGGCTTGCGCGTCGGCGCCGGCGCCGAGCGCATGTTCGCGATAGTCGCCGACGGTCAAGGCGATGCCGCATTCGCTCCGCAGCGCATCGACAAAGGCGTCTATCGGGCCGTTGCCGACGCCTTCGATCTTGCGCTCGACACCGTCAAAGGTCACCGTCGCGGCAATCCGGCGCCGGTTTGGGGCGCCCGGCTCGGGAAACAGATTGTAATCGACGAGCGCGATCCGCTCCCCGCCGAGATAGACCTCCTCGAACAGCGACCAGATGTCGGCGCTGGTCAATTCCTTGCCGGTCCGGTCGGCCACTTCCTGGACGCGCTTGGAAAACTCGACCTGGAGGCCGCGCGGCAGA
>JAJPIH010000353.1 GCA_021324875.1 Alphaproteobacteria bacterium | reverse complement strand
GCGCTGCAGCGCCACATAATCGGGCGAGGCTGGCGCCAGCGCCTCGATCGTCGCGGCCGGGTCGGGTGCGGTCAGCGCGGCGCCGACGACCGCGATCACATCGACCGGCGGCGGGTGCAGATCCTCGATTTCCGGCCGCGCACCGACCGGCATCGCCCCTTCGGCGAGCGCGTCGGCGTAGGACAGGATCGCATCCGACACCAAGAGGTCGCGCTCGATCGGCGACAGGGTGTGCGCCGCGCCGCGCAGCGCGTCGAGATCGAACAGCGCCGGATCGAGGCCGTGGCGGTCGGCGCGCGCGACCTCGGCGAGCAACGCCGCCGCCGTCTGCGGCGCATTGTCCCATACCGGCCGCCAGCCATGCGCGGCGTAGAACCGGCGGACAAGGTGCTCATGCAGCCGCGCCCCGGCAATGACGACATGGCCGGCGATATCGAGCCGGTCCTCGATCGCCGCGTCACCCTTATAGGGGCTCAATGTCGGCGGTGTCGTGTCGAGATCGACCGGCGGCGCCGGCGGATCGGCGGCGGCGGGAAGCGACCACAGGGTCAGCGTCAGGGCAAAGCCAAATGCCGCCCAGTGCCGCCGCTGCCGCGGGGGAGCGCCGTGCCAAAGCCTGGGCCGAGCCTGCACCGCATCCTCGCTCGCCGGATCGACCGGCCGTAGCCCGGGACCGCGTCACCGCGGCCGCGGTTCTGATCGCCGTGGACGTGCGGCGATCGCCGCCGCCCGCTTTGGCAAAAAGACTATCACGCGCAAGATGTTTGTCTATCTGACGTTGGCCCGAACGACAAGCGCTCGCCACGGCTGCGGCGCATAAGTTTGATCCTCGCGCTCGCCGCGTGGCGGTGCCTGCGCTTGCCCGGCCTCGGCACGCCGGCAGGATGGCCTCGGCGCCGCGACGCGCTCGCCGCCGGCGCCAGGTTCCGGGCGTCCCCAACCGCGCGTCCAATTAAGACTTCGTCAGCATCTTTCGGGCAATGTCGCGGGCGTTTCAGGCCTTGTGGAGAACCCGATGCGCGCTGTTTACGCAAGATTGCTCGCCCACCAGGCGGGTGTGACCGCGATCGAATACGGTTTGATCGCGGCACTCGTCGCGCTCGCGGCGATCGCCGCCTGGTCGACGCTCGGCAGCCATCTCAGCTCAGAGTTCAATTCGATCGCCAGCAGCGTCTAGCCGGGTTTCGTGGCGGCGCCTGCGGCACCAGAACCGGTCTTTTCCCAAACCGGGCTCGGCTCAGCCAGCCGCGGCGGGCTTTGGCTGCCTGCTAGGCAATCGACGTTTCGCGACCGCTATCGGCGGCGCGCTTGACCGCGTCAACCAAACGGTGCAGTTCGACCGCGGTGTCGAAATCGGGCAGGGCGTGGGCGCCCGGCCGGCTCGCCCGCTCGCGGATGGCACGCGCGAACAACGCATACATCTGGCCGACATTGACCGGTTCGCCGGCCGGCGTAGCCGCGGCGGCGAAGCGGAAGCGCTCGGGGATCGGCACCGCCGTGAGGGCATTGCCGCGCTGCGCACCAGACAGTGAAACCGCGCTCAGCTGCGGCGAATCCGCGCCCTCGGCGACCAGCGTTCCGTCGCGGCCATAGACCTCCATGCGATATCCGCTGCCGGCATAGGGGATCGCGGCGACGTGCACCGAAGCCACGGCACCGTTTACCAGCTGCGCCGAGACCAGCACATTGTCGGGCGAGGTCACGTCGACCAGCGCATTGGCGCCGGTGTCGAGCCACTGCTTGACCTCGGTCGCCACCACCGCCGAAAGCCGGGCGATTTCGCCAACGACAAAGCGCATCGCATCGACGGTGTGGCCAAAGGCGATTGTCAGGGTGTTGGCGCCGAGTTCGGCGTCGCGCTGCCAGGTTCGGTGCGAGGGACGCGTCAAGACGCCCTCGCGCAGCAAGCCGACGCGCACGGCCAGCGGTTCGCCAATAAAGCCGTTTTCGATCAGCTCCTTGGCGTGGAGCAAGGCGGGATTGGCGCGGGCCTGCAGGCCGACGGCGGCGACCAGCCGGTTGGCCCGCGCCAGCGCCGCCAATTCTTCCGCCTCGGCGGTTGTCCGCCCCAGCGGCCACTCGCAATAGACATGCTTCCCGGCGGCGAGCGCCGCCTTGGCCGGCGCGTAATGCGACGGGACCCGCACGACGACGGCGACCGCATCGATATCGCTCGAGGCGACCATCGCGCGGTAATCGTCAAAGGCCAGCCTCGCGCCCCACGCTTGGCGTGCGGCCTCGGCGCTGTCGGCCCGGGTCGTGCACACCGCGGCCAGTTCGAAATCGCCGCTCGCCCGCAACGCCGGTAGATGCGCACGCGCCGACCAGGTGCCGGCGACGCTGGCGCCGATCAGGCCCAGACGGATTTTCTCTGCCATCCTCACCCTCCCTTAAAACCGCGCTTGCCATTATTGCCGTGAGCCGGCCCGGCTTCGGCAGTATTCTATCGCCGCCGCTTCCCCGCCGCCGGCGACAGTCACTCTCAGTCCACCGGTTCGGGTTTGGGGTCCTCCAGACTGAACATCGCGGCTTGGTCGTTATAGGCGAAGATTTCGGCGTAGCGGCCCCAGTCGATCACCGCATCGAGGGTCTCCTCGGCGGCGCTGTCGCTCAGATAGTCCTCGAGCTCCTGCTCAAAGCGCACGCGCGGTGCGCGATGACCGGGACGCTCGTCGAGCACCCGCCGGATATGCTGCGCCAGCGGCACCGAGGCCAGCAGATGATGTGCAAACATCGTCTTGCGTGATTGCGGGTCGAGTTCGGCAAAATTGCGCGCGTCCGGGGTAAGCCGGATGTCACCCTCTCTGACCTCGGCAAAGCCGAGATGCTGCAAGATCTCGGCCACCGGAAACAGATCATCCACCTCAAGCTGCAAATTGCGCGCGATTTCGGGCAGATCGGCGTTGCCGTCATAGGGCGGGGCGGCCACCGTCTCGATCAGACCCGCCATCATATTGGTCGATACCCTCGGCAGCCAGCTGGCCAGATGCAGCTTTGGCGCCGGCCCGGCGGGACCCATCGTCTGCCGCGCCGTCATCCTTGCGTAAATGTCGTCGACCAGCTGGCGGAATTCGGGATCGAGCCGATCGCGCGGATGCGGAAAGCTGACCCGGATTTCGTCCGAAACCCGCCCCGGGTTCGACGAAAAGATCAGGATGCGGTCGCACATAAAGACCGCTTCTTCAATGTTGTGGGTGACCAGCAGCATCGATTTGATCGGCAGCCGGTTCTCGATCCACAAATCCAACAGATCGGTGCGGATGGTTTCGGCGGTCAATACGTCAAGGGCCGAAAACGGCTCGTCGAGCAGCAGAACGGTCGGCTCGACAACCAGAGCGCGGGCAAAGCCGACGCGCTGCCGCATGCCGCCCGACAATTCGCGCGGATAGGCCGATTCAAAGCCGTCGAGCCCGATCAGATCGATCGCGAACAGCGCGCGCCGGCGGGCCTCCCGCGGCGGCACGCGCAGCGCCTCCAATCCGGTCTCGACATTCTGCAGCACGGTCAGCCACGGAAACAGCGCAAAGGTCTGAAACACCATCGCAATGCCTTCAGCCGGACCCTCGACCGGTTGGCCGCGATAGATCACCTCGCCGCCGCTCGGACGGATCAGGCCGGCGATGATCCGCAGCAAGGTTGATTTTCCCGACCCGGAACGGCCGAGCAGGCCGACAATCTCGCCGCCGCGCAGCGACAGGTCGACCTCGTCCAGCACCCGCACTTCCCCCGCACCCTTGGGAAAGGCCCGGCTGACGCCGCGCAATCTCAGGATCGGGTCGGACAATCCCGCCGCGCCGGCTGTCTCCAAAATGGTCATCGCCGGACCTCAATCGAGCCGCATCCGATCCTCGGCGTAGATGTAGAGCGGGCGCCACAGAAACCGGTTAAAGAGGGTCACAAACAACGACATGATCGCAATCCCCAACACGATTTTCGGATAATTGCCGGCCGCCGTATTGTCGGCGATATAGGCGCCAAGGCCGGCGGCGGTGAGCTTGACATTGCCCCATGACACCGCCTCGGCGACAATACTCGCATTCCACGCCCCGCCCGCCGCCGTGATCGCTCCGGTCACAAAATAGGGAAAGATCCCGGGCAGCATCGCCTCGCGCCACCATTGCCAGCCGCGCAAGTGAAGACTGGCCGCGGCTTCGAGCAAGTCGTTGGGATAGGCGCTCGCACCGGCGATCACATTGAACAGGATGTACCATTGGGTGCCGAGAATGATCAGCGGGCTCAGCCAGATATTCGGATTGAGGTGCCACGCGACAATCGCCACGACAAACACCGGGAACAACAGATTGGCCGGGAAAGCGGCGAGGAACTGGGCCAATGGCTGCACCTTTTCGGCGAGCCGCGGGCGCAACCCGACGGCGACCCCGACCGGCACCCAGATCAGCGAAGCGATCACGATCAGCACCACGACGCGCATAAGGGTGAAAAGGCCGAGCAGAAAAGCATGCCCAATCTCGGTGCCGTCGACGCCGGAGGCGAAGAACACGACGATCCGCCAGGCCGCAGAACCCGCCGCCGACGCGACGATGGCAAACCAGGCGATGTCGATCAGTGTCGAACGGCGGGTCCTTGCCCTCAGCTTTCGCGGTCTGAGCGGGGCGAAACGCTGGCGCGCGAGCGCGCCCAGCAGCCGCGCCGCAGGCCGGCCCATCGTGCGCATCAGCCGGCTGCGTTGCAGCAGATCGAGAAACCAGGATTGCGGTGCGGTCTGCGCTCCGGTCTGGCCGGTGCGGAATTTGTCGGCCCAGGCGATCAGCGGCCGGAACATCAATTGGTCGTAAAGGATGATGACCAGCACCATGGCGAGCACCGCCCAGCCCACCGCCGCCAGGTTCTTTTCCGCGGTCGAGCGGGCCAGATAGGCGCCAATCCCGGGCAGGGTGATCGTCGTGTCGCCGACCGTGATCGCCTCGCTCGCGACCACAAAAAACCATCCCCCCGACATGCTCATCATCATGTTCCAAATCAGCCCCGGCATCGCAAACGGCACCTCGAGACGCCAGAAGCGCTGCCAGGCCGAGAAGTGAAAATTCTCGGTGGCTTCTTCCAGATCGCGCGGAACGGTGCGCAGCGACTGGTAGAAGCTGAAGGTCATGTTCCACGCCTGGCTGGTAAAGATCGCGAAAATCGCCGCCAATTCGGCGCCGGCCACCCGCCCCGGAAACAGCGACATGAAAAAGACGACCGTGAACGAGATGTAACCCAGCACCGGAACCGATTGCAGAATGTCGAGGATCGGGACCAAGACCAATTCGGCGCGCCGGCTCTTGGCGGCGAGCGTCCCGTAGGTAAAGGTAAAGACCAACGAGGCGACCATCGCCGCCAGCATTCGCAGCGTCGTGCGCAGCGCATATTCCGGCAGCCGCAGCGGATCGAGCGAGACAACCGGTTCTTTCAGCGCCGAGAGCGGCGCCAATGTCTCATGCGCACCCTTGCCGGCCAGCAGCAACAGCCCGAGCACCAGCGGGAAGGCGATCAGGTCCCAGCGGTTGGGGGTGAGCCCGCGCGCGGTCAGACTGGCATAGCTGAGTGAGCTTTCCCGCACCCGTTCCCTCTCGCAAAGGCGCGCGACACTGCCAATAGTGGCGAGACATCGTCAAGGCCGGTGACTGTCACATAACTGCAAGATATTGCAGACGAAATCAGCTTCAGCCGCAGCTCGGTCAGGCGCGGCCGCGTTCGCTTGGCCGAGCGTTTACCGGTCGGCGCGACTATTGGCCCGATCGCGATTGGATCCGCAGGAGATGGGGCCGAACCGCCGCGATCAGCATCGCGCTCGGCGCCAGGCGCGGCCCAAAGCCATCATCGACAGGCGGCACGATCTTGACACCCCATTCCTTGAGGGTGGCGAGCGCGGCTTGCGCGGCCGGATGCGCCAAAAGCGGCGCGTTCAGCGAGGGGCCGAGGATGACCGGCGTTCGCCGCCCGATCGCTTCGGCGACGACCGAGAGCGCCAGATTGTCGGCGATGCCGCGGGCGAGCTTGTTGAGCGAGTTGAAGCTGCATGGGGCAAACAGCACCACGCCAAGGGGCGGCTGCGGCCGGATTGCCAAGTCGAAATAGGATTGGACAAGGGTCACGCCGTCGATGTCGGCGAGGTCGCGCGGCGCCAGCACCCGCGCCGCATTCGGCGTCGGCAAGGCGATGACGCGGGCAAAGCCGAGGCCGACCAGCTCACGCAGCAATTCCGGGCAGCGCGCGGCGGTCGCCGCCCCGCTTACCACCAGATAGGCAACCTCATAGCCGTCGCCGACCGCTCCCATGCCCGTTCTCCCATGCCGATCAACAGGAGCTGCCGCGCCATTCGCGTGACCGCCGCCGGTTCCCGTCCGCCGCGGACGGCGCCGGCGCTCAGCGCGACGGGAACACCGCCCAGCGGGCGCCGCCGTAATTGACCGTCAGCGCCACCGCCGAGGCCACGATCAGGCAAAATAACGGCCGGTTCAACGGCGCTGGCAACAACAGATAGAGGCTTGCATAGATCCCCAGATTGCACAAAACACCGATCCCCTGCACGGCCAGATAGGCGGCAAACGCCGCCAGATAGCCGCGGTGCTGCGCCTCGCGAAAGGTCCAATATCGGTTGAGCATGAATGTCGCCCACACGGCGAGGCTGAACGAAACGAGCCGTCCGCTGATCGGGTCGAGGTGCCAGATGTGAATGGCGGCGAGCAGCACCCCGGCATCGACCGCAAAACCGAGGCCGCCGACCGCACAGAACCGTAGAAGCTGTGAGAGTTCGGCGCGCACCCGGCGGTTGCCGCGCTCGCCGCGGGTCATCGTTTCACGCCGCAGCGCGGGATCGACAGATAGGCAAGCCGCTTCAACTCCTGCCGGCCCTTGGTCACGACGTCGAGAATGATGCCGGCGAAAATGCTGAGCCAGCCGAGCACAATCAGCCCCGTCGACAAAACCGCGGTCGGCAGGCGCGGGACTAGCCCGGTCTTGAAGAACGTCAGCACGACCGGCAGGCCCAGCCACAGGCCGACCAGCCCGAGCAGGATGCCGATCACTCCGAAAAACGGCAATGGCCGCTGGTCCTTGATCAGCCGGGAGATCAGCATCACGATCCGCAACCCGTCGCGAAAGGTGCGCAATTTGCTCGCCGAGCCAGCCGGCCGCTCGCGATAAGGGGCGGTGATTTCGGTGATCGGCATGCGCATTTCGAGGGCATGCACGGTCAACTCGGTTTCGGTCTCGAAGCCGCCCGACACCGCCGGAAACGATTTGACAAAGCGGCGCGACAGCGCCTTGTAGCCCGACAGCATGTCGCGGCTTTGCCGGCCAAAAAAGGTGCGCACCATCTCGGTCAATACGCGGTTGCCGAGTTTGTGGCCGCGGCGATAGGCGGCGGCGACCGTGGAATCCCGCGCGACATTGACAAAATCATAGCCGTCCTCGAGCACCAATGCGGCAAGCCGCGCGGCGACCGAGGCGTCATAGGTGTCGTCGCCATCGACCAGGATATAGCAATCGGCCTCGATGTCGGCGAACATGCGGCGCACGACATGGCCTTTGCCCTGCCGGTTCTCGGCCCGGACGATAGCGCCGGCGGCGCGCGCAACCGCGGCGGTGTCGTCGGTCGAATTGTTGTCGTAGATATAAATCTCCGCCGCCGGCAATTGCTGGCGAAACCCGGCAACAACGCTGCCGACGGTCAACGCCTCGTTAAAGCATGGCACCAGCACCGCCACTTTGGGCGCCGGCTCCTGCCCGGCAGCCGCGGCGGGAGGCTCGGTCGGCAGCGCCTCGGCCGCCACCCGTCCCAGATCGAGGACTTGGCTGTGCATGGATGAACCCCGGTCAAATTTGGCTGCGGCTGGCTTTGTCGCTGATCGTGTCGCGAAATCTCTTTAACCGGCTCGCGACCGGGCGCCGGCTCAGTTCGAGGACCGCGAACAGCGCGCGATGGCACAAATACAGCCCCGAAACGACGAACAACAGCAGGCTCAAAGGGAACAATCCCGTTTTATAGCGGCCAATGTCAAAGGTGTGCGACAGCGCGATCAGCAACACATAAGAAAACAGATAGACGCCGCTGCTCAACACGACAATTTCCGGCTGATCGTTGGAATGGGTGCGATTGGCAATCAGCACACCGGCCGCGACCAGCATCGCCAGCGGCACGACGACCCGGTACAAACGATCGAAGGCGTGCAGAAGCCATTTGGCCGCTCCCGCGACGGCGTCGAAATTCAGCGCGAGCCAATTTACGGCGGTGCGCGCAAAGGCTTGGTGCGGCAGGCCGATCAGCGGCCGATAGGGTTTGAGGACGCGCCAATCCCCGTCGGGCATCGAACCGCTGTCCTGTTCGGTGATGTTCCCGGCCGGATGGGCAAAAAAACCGCCGAGCTGGTCGCCGACGATTTCCGCGTAGATAATCGGATGCTCGATCACGCCCTTGAGAAAGGTCACCAACAGCCAGGTGCCGAGCTCGGTATGCTCGGCCGCTACAATCTGCTCGAGGTTCTTGTAGACATCGTTGTTATAAAGGCAGTGATCGCCGTCATAACCGAGCAAATTCCAGCCGTTTTGCGGACCCTCGGCGAGTACATGGCGCAGGCGGCGCGAGAGTTCGGCGCGCTCCGGGGTAGCGTCGCCGACCGCCGACAGCACGATCGGGATGTGGTTGCAAAACAGCGTCTGCTGCCCGAACAACCGGGCTTGCGCGGATGCCGCCATATTGTCGAGATGGTGGAGGCCGGCGACGCCGACCGCGGCGAGCGCGAGGATCGGAAGATTGAGCGGCGATCGCAGCTTGGCGCGCTCCGACCATAGGATCCACAGCAATGACAGGGTCGCCAGGACCAGAGCCACCAAGGTCATCGGTTTGACCAGGGTCGACAGAAACGTCACGAAAACCGCGCCGGTGGCGAATGCGATACGCCCGCGCCGCGACACCCAGCCGAGCACAAACAATAGCAGCGCCAGCGCGGTCAAAGCCGTATGCGGCGCTTCCGCCATGACCCAGTAAATATTGAGAACAAAGGCGTCATGGCTCACCACGAGCAGGGTAAATCCGAGGCTCACCATGCTCGCGGCAGCGGGGATCACCGCATCGGCGGCGCCGCCGAGCAGACAAGCGAGATCCGGGATCAAGCGTCGCACAAACAGAAACAGGATCGCCGCGGCTGAAGCCACGCTCACCAGGCTCAGCGCCAGCTGAACCGCCGGCAATTCGCGCAACGTCCCAAGCCGGACCGTGCCGGCGATCAGCGCCGGATAGCCGATGCCGCGGATCGATTGGAGGGCGATGTCGTGCCCGGTGGCGAGCAGCGCGCCGGGCGAGAAATAGCCGAAACTGTCACCCGACCACAGCACCGGCATCGGATGGTCGAGGACGGTCATCGTGAACCCGGCGAGCCCGGCGACGACCGGGATCCAGAACGCCCACGCGACCGCCGCCGGCCGCCGGAAAGAGCGGCAGAAACAGACGGTCGCAATCAGGAACCCGGCCACACCCAGCCATTGCGACAACGCGTTGAGCCGCAGCGGCACGATCAGCTCGTAACGCCGACCGTTGTCACGCGGGTCGCTGTTGTCGGAAGACGAAAACCACAGCCGGTGGCGCCAGATGTCAAAGCCGCCATCGCCATTGTCGGCGATCTTTTCATGCGAGCCTTCGTAATGGCCAATCGGCCGCCCGTTTTCCGTGACGCGAATGTCGGGCGGCAACGGCTCGATACTCGGCTGGGCCGGCGTTGCATAAGGCCAACCCGCGAACCGGAGGAGGGTAACGATATAGGCGGCGCCCTTGTCGTGGATGATATCGCGGCTGTTCAAGGGGACCGCTACGGTTGGCGCGGTGAGGCCAAGGCAGACGACAGCGCTCGCGGTGGCGGCGGCAACCAATCCGATGACCAACCCCGCGCGCTTTCCCAAGCGTCGTGAAATTGCCGGGCCGATCGC
>JAJPIH010000260.1 GCA_021324875.1 Alphaproteobacteria bacterium | reverse complement strand
CCTGGTGCCCGACGGTCTCGGCGGCCATCGCGTGGCGCCGCCCGAAAATGTTGTCCGACATGATGGTGACGACCCCTATCTCGTCGTCGCCGCCGACAAGGGCACCGCCACATTCTCCGACTTTGCCAACGCCATCGCCCAATCCTGCGGATACTGGCTGGGTGACGCATTCGCCTCGGGCGGCTCGGCCGGGTACGACCACAAGGCGATCGGCATCACCTCGCGCGGCGCCTGGGAACTGGTCAAGCGCCATTTTCGCGAACTCGGGCGCGATATCGACACCGAGGAGATCACCGTTGTCGGGGTCGGCGACATGTCGGGCGACGTGTTCGGCAACGGCATGCTCAGATCCCGTCACTTGCGCCTGCTCGCCGCGTTTGACCATCGCCATATCTTTGTCGACCCCGCCCCTGATCCGGCCAAGAGCTTTGACGAGCGCCAGCGGCTGTTCCGGCTGCCGCGATCGAGTTGGGCCGATTACGACCGGGGGCTGCTTTCATCGGGCGGCGGTGTGTTTGAACGCAGCGCCAAATCGGTCCCGATCAGTCCGGAAATGAAGCGCGTTTTTGCCATCGACGCCGATACGCTGACGCCGGCCGAATTGATCCGCAGCCTGCTCGTCGCCCCGGTCGATCTGCTGTGGTTCGGCGGCATCGGCACTTTTGTCAAAGCGCCCGAGGAAACGCACGCGATGGTCGGCGACCGCGCCAATGACGCGCTGCGCGTCGATGCCGACCGGATCCGCGCCAAGGTCATCGGTGAAGGCGCCAATCTCGCCGTCACCCAGCGCGGGCGCGTCGCCTATGCCCTGGGCGGCGGCCGCATCGACACCGACGCGATCGACAATTCGGCCGGTGTCGATACCTCCGACCACGAGGTCAATCTCAAGATCCTGATTGACCGGGCCATCGCCACCGGAGCCCTCGACGCCGCGGAGCGCGACGCGTTGCTCCAGTCCATGACCGAAGAGGTCGCGGCGCTGGTGCTGCGCGACAATTACCTGCAGGGCCAAGCCTTGTCGCTGGCCGAGGCAGGCGGGGTTGGCGCGCTTGATCGGCATATGCGGCTGATCCGCGAACTCGAGAAATCGGGGCGGCTTGACCGGGGCCTGGAATTCATGCCCGATGACGAAACCCTGATCAATCGCGCCGCTCACCACCGTGGCCTGACCCGCCCCGAGCTGGCGGTGTTGCTCGCTTATGCCAAAATGGCCGTCGACGCCGACCTGCTCGCGTCCGACTTGCCCGACGCGCCGCAAATGGACGCGGAGCTTCGCGGTTATTTCCCGGCGGCGCTGCGCGACCGGCTCGGCGCGCAAATCCCGAGCCACCCGCTCCGCCGCGAAATCGTCGCCACGATCCTGGCCAACGAGCTCGTCAATCGCGGCGTCATCACCTTTGTCGCCGATCTCCGAGAGCGCACCGGCTGCACCACCGACGAAATCGCGCGCGCCTATCTGATTGTTCGCGAGATTTTTGCGCTGCCGCAGCTCTGGGCGGACATCGAGGCGCTCGACAACCGCGTCGCGGTTGCGGTGCAGACCGAGATGCTGCTCGAGATCGCAAGCGTGGCTGAGCGCGCCGCGGCGTGGCTCCTGCAGCGCCGGCGAACGGATCTAGCCGCCGAGACGGCGCGGCTTGCCCCGGCGGTTCGCAGCCTGGCGGCGTCCTTGCCCGGACTTCTGCCGGCGCGCGATCGAACCATCGCCGAAGAGCGCAGCGCGCGGCTGCGCGCGGCCGGTGTTCCGGGAGCGGTGGCCGAGCGGGTCGGATCGCTGCTGTTTCTGGCGGCGGCGCTCGACATCGCGCAACTGGCCGAAGGCAGCAAACATGCGCTCGACCAGGCTGCCCGTGTCTTCTACGAGGTTGGCGTCCGCTTTGCGCTCGACGATCTGCGCGCCGCGGCGCGCCGCCTGCCGGCCGACACGCAATGGCAAAAATCCGCGGTCGAGGGATTGATCGAGGATGTGCTCTCTTTGCAGTCCGAATTGGCCTTGCGCATCCTCGCCGGTGAGCATGGCGGCGCGACCGATCCGGTTGCCGCCTGGGCCGCCACCGCGACTGCCAGGCTCGCCGCCTTCGAGGCGCTCGCGCGCGAGCTTCGCGCCGCCGCCAACCCCGATCTCGCGCTGCTCGTCGTCGCCATCCGCCATCTGCGCCGAGCGCTCGACTGAGCCATCGCCGATCGGGTGCGTCAGTCGGCGCCGCGGCCGGCTGGAACCGGCGTTTGGTCCGCGGCCTCGGCTTCGGTGTCGATCTCGCTGTCGCGGTCGAGCGCGGCGGCCAGGCGGCGAGGGTCGAGTTCACCCATCCACCGGGCGACTACGACGGTGGCGAAGATGTTGCTGAAGAGGTTGGTCACGGCGCGGATCTCGGACATGAACCGCTCGACGCCCAGCAACAGCGCCAGGCCGCCGACCGGCAGCGTGCCCAGCGCCGGCAAGGTGGCGGCGAGCGCCACGAACCCCGCCCCGGCCACCCCCGCCGCACCCTTCGAGGTGAACAGCATCACCAACAGCATCGTCAGCTGTTGACCCAGGCTCAAATGGATGTCGGTGGCCTGCGCAATAAACAAGACCGCCATCGTCATATAGATCGCGGTGCCGTCGGTGTTGAACGAAAACCCGGTCGGCAAGACCAGTCCGACAACTTCCTGCGAACAGCCGAGGCGTTCGAGCTTGACAATCGCCCGCGGGATCATCGCTTCGCCCGAGGTCGCGGTGAACGCGATCAGCAATTCGTCTTTGAAATAGCGCAGGATTTTCAATACGCGCAGATCGAAGAGACGGCCGATTACGCCAAACCCGATGACCGCGAACAGGATCGAGGTCAGATAAACGGCGAACAGCAGCCAGCCGAGACTGGTCAGCGCATGAAAGCCGAATTTGCCGACCGTGAACGCGATCGCGCCAAACGCCGCCAGCGGCGCCACATACATGATAATGCGCACAATTCCGAATAGCGCCTGGGTGAAATCGTCGATCAGCTCGACCAGGCGAGCGGCGCGCTGCCCGATATGGATCAGCGCAAACCCGAACAGCACCCCCATCACCAGAACCGGCAGGATCTCGCCTTCGGCGAGCGCGCCGACCAGGTTGTGCGGGACCATTTTCAGCAGGAAATCGACAACGCCCAGCGATTTTGCCCCCGCGACATAGCCTGCCACCGGCTTGGGGTCGAGGCTCGCGGGGTCAATGTGCAATCCCGCACCCGGCTGCAGCAGATTGCCGACGACAAGCCCGACGAGCAAGGCCAGGGTCGAGACGACCTCGAAATAGATCAGCGCGCGCAGTCCGACGACGCCGACCCGACGCATGTCGCCCATCTTGGCAATGCCGACCGCGACCGTGGCGAAGATAATCAGCGGCACCACCGACCGGATCAGCGCGATAAAGGCGTCGCTCAAGGGCTTCATCTTGACCCCGAGACCGGGGTCGAAATGGCCGAGAACAATGCCGACGCCAATCGCGATTAGAATCTGCACGTAAAGCCGCCGCAGCGGCGAGCCGCCCACCGTTTCAGCCGGCGTCGGCGTCGGGCGGTTGCCCGCCGTCGATCCCGCCATTATGCCCTCCCTCAATCGCGTCGATCCGCCCGCGGCTCTATTCGTCGAGCCAGATGTCGGTCAGATCCTGGCCGATGAAATGACTGGGCGTGATCGACCACCCCCTGACACTCGCCGCCGTGACGACGATACGGTTCCACCACAACAGCGGGACAGTGTCGGCTTCGGTCAGCGCGTGCTGTTCAAAGGCGCGGACAATCTTGGCCCGCTGCTGCGGATCGGTGGTGACCGCCTGGCCGATATAGAGCGCATCGAGAAAACGGTCGGTCGCCCCCGAGTTATTGACCGGCGACAAATCGTGCGAAACGTATTTGGTCAACTGGATCGTCGGGTCGTCGAAATAATCGCCGGAGAAGTCGAGCGCGACATCGAAGTCGCCGGCATCGACGCGCTGTTGCCAATCGGCGATTGGCAGCTTTTGCGGCGTCGTCGAGACCCCGACTTGCCGCCAGCTGGCGGCCAGGAGTTCGGCGCCGGCGTAATGCGGCATCGGAATGTCGCGCACCAACAGGCCCAAGGCCAGATCGCCGGCGCCGGCGGCGCCGAGCAACTGCCGGGCCGCAGCCCGGGAAACGCCGATGTCATGGCCAAAACCGGGCAGTTCGGCCAGTTGCGCTTCGGGGGTTGCGAGGTTTGATCCGGGCCGCATCAACCCGCCGACATATTTGAGAAATGTCGTGTGTTGCAGGCGCTCCGCCGCGCCCCAGCGGTCGATCGCCAGCGACAGCGCCCGCCGCACCCGGGCGTCGCCAAAAGGCGGCCGGCGCGTGTTGAAAACAATCGAGAGATTGGCCAGCCATGGGCTTTCGCTGACGGTCACCCGATCGCCGAAGGCGGCAATCAGCGCGTCGCGCTGCGGCGGCGCCATACCCCGGAACTCGGCAAGGATCTGGCCGCTCTTATAGGCTTCGACAACCGCCGGCGTTTTGATGAACAACGTGCGATAGCCGTCGAGATAGGGCCTCTCGGGCTTG
The DNA here is from genome assembly GCA_021324875.1 of Alphaproteobacteria bacterium. Classification (GTDB taxonomy): domain Bacteria; phylum Pseudomonadota; class Alphaproteobacteria; order ATCC43930; family CGMCC-115725; genus AP-15. The sequence continues at coordinate 5,630 of JAJPIH010000260.1, read as the reverse complement.
AAATAACCGTCAAATCGCCGTCCGGACCAATGGCTTCCTTTGACATATTCGCCAAAGGTGAAGGCGCCACTCCCCATGACATGAGCGAGCGGAAAATGCGCGTCTTCTTTGAGGCGCGCGGCACTGTAGATCGCATTCCACTCAGAGGCAAAATTCGCCAGCATCGACGCATCCGGCCATTTGAGGTGAAAGACAACAGTCAGCGGGTCGGGTGTGTCGATTGCGGCGATCGCGGCGTAATTTACCCGGCGGGCTGAAACCACCCCTGCCGGCGGCCGCACGATCCGCTCATAGCTCGCTTTGACATCCGCCGAGGTCAGCCTCGTGCCGTCGTGAAAGACTACGTTCGGATGCAATTTGAAGATGTAGCTCAGTTGGTCGGCCGACACGCTCCAGGACTGGGCGAGATCGCCCTGGATCTCGGGATAATTGGCCGCGTCGAAACGCAACAGGGTCGAATAATGCGGTGCAATCGGATGCAACGCCGCAAACGAGACATTGCCGTGCAGATCGTAGTTCGGCGGCTCGGCGTCGACCGTGGCAAAGTTCAGGATGCCGCCGCGCTTTGGCGCCGAGGCCGGGGTGCGAGGCTCCTCGGCCACGGCCCGCCGTCGCCAGGGCAACGCGGCGATCCCCGCCGCGGCCAGCAATGTGCGTCGGTCAAGGCCAGACGAGATTGCCGGCGCACGCTTCGCGGGGCGCGAGACCGCACTCACCACTAAAATCCCGATCCCGGCCGATCTATCGCGCCTGCTGTTTCTGCCAGCGCTCGAACTGGCTGAACAACTCGTCCTTTTGTTGCTGGCTGAGCGGCTGACCGCCGGCCGCCTGCTGACGCTCGTCGATAAAGCGGGCGAAAATTGCCTTGAGCGCCTGTTCACTCGGAGCGCCGGCGGTCGGGGCGTGGCGCTGCAGCCAGTCGGCCGCCGGCGGGAAGCGCCGCCAGCCGGGCAATTCGGCGGCAATGTTGACTTCACGCCATTTGGGGTGGTGTCCGGGAAGAAGCAAAGACTGGAAGTTGGTAAAAAACGCGTCGACAAAATTGACGAGGTTGCGATAGCGCTCGGAGTCCGGCTGCAAATTGGCGGCGGCAAGCACCGTGCCGACGGCGATCGTGTCCACCGGGTGGTTGTAGGCGACCAGCGCCGGGTAATCTTCGGCGGTCAGCCGGGCCGGCACATATTCGGCGGTCACGGCCGGCGACAGCGGCACCGACAGAAAATGCAGATTGCTCTCGCCGATCAGGTCGCGAAACATTGGCGCGGGCCTGCCGGTCACCAGGGCCACCGCCGCGATCTGGCCCTGGCGCAGCTTTTCCAGGGCCACGCTGCTTTCGTCATTGGTCATCACGATCGGAATATTGAGCAGACGAAAGAGTCGCGTCGTGGTGATCTCGGTGCCACCGCCATGCCCCCCGACATTGACCTTCTGGTTGGCCAGGTCATTGATGGTCTTGATATCACTGCGGGCAATCAGATGAAATTCTTCGTTATAGAGTTTCGTGACATAAGTGATGTTATAATCGAGGCTCGGCGATCGATTTTGCTGTTTTGCGTCGTTCAAGACGTCGTCGGGGACGATGGCGAGATCGATGCCGCGCAGCAGTTGCAGGTCGACGATGTTGTTGAGACCGCCCTTACTGATGATCGGCAGGACGCGGCGGGTCGCGCCGTCGTCGATCAGATCGGCGAGATCCTCGGCGATGGCGACCGAGGCGCCGTCGGCGCGCCCGGTTTCGAGCTCAACCACGCCGCGGTTGACCGCGGCCTGGGCGGGCAAGGACGCACCGTAACGGGCTGAGGCGGCGGTGGCGGCGGCGGCAAACCCCAGCAGCAGTGTGATGGATGCCGCCGCGACAAACATGGCAATGGCGACGACAGGCCCGTGTCGCCGAGGCTCGTCTCGAGCCCATTTGCGGCGCTTGCCCGGGCCGGCCCGGAAGGTTGAGACCGTGCTCTGTCGCGGGCAATAATCCACGTCGCAACTCCACCCCAAAAGCCTGAATTGACGCCTTACCCGCCCCCCGGATCGACCGCCCTCGACCGCGTCGCAAAGGAAGGAAAGGCGAAGGCCGCTTCCGTCTTTTTTCCGTCATAGTGGCGGATGGGTCAAGCGCCAGACAATAGCCACAGGATGATCGACAATCTTGACCGAACCGTATCAATGGTTAACGGTTCTCCATCTTTTTGAGCAATTTTCTTAATATTGGTTAATCCATTCTCCGTGCCGGTCGCCGCAAAGCCGGCCGCCAAGCGTGAAGCCAAGCAACCGCTCACGGTCGCCGAACCGTGTCAGACCTACCGTGTCAGACCTATATGCAAGCAGTCACACGTCGCGATCCGCGACCCATGCGAAGCCGAGCGATAAGGAGCTTTTTGCCTAACCCGTAGAGCCGACACCAGGCCCGGGCTTGCGTCATGCCGGACAAAATAGCGCTCCAGACAAGATAGCGCTCGGTTTGCCGATGTGCAGCGTCGGTAGCGGCGCCGAACACGCACAGCATCCTACCAACGCGCACCTTATTTTACCGCTCGTCCCATCAGGCTCGCGAAAAGGGTGGACGCGTTTCGGGAGGGGCGTCGTTGTTACGATCGCCGCGCATTGGCCGAGACTTATCGCGCATCGACCTTGGGCGGTGCCGACAGTGATGCGTTCTCACCGCCCCGGGTCCGCTGCGGGTTTGCCGCGCCGGCGTCGCCTCGACCCGCGATCGGCGGCGCCGCCAGGTTGTGGTAAAGCCCAACCGCCAACACCGCGGCGAACATGCCCGACAACCCCCATGCCGGCGCGCCGGGACCGACAAAAATGCCGGCCGCCCAGAACACGATCGGCAGGCACATCGCGGTGATCGAAGCGGCCACCCACACCGAATGAAACCGCCTGGCAATGCGGCCGCTATGGTAGGCAAAATCGGCCGCACCGATGCTCAGCACCGCGGCGAGCAGCGCCGCCATCTCAATCGCCAAGATCTCGCCCATCGCCTGTTCCTAAAAAAGCCGCGCAGCGGGCCCGGCGGGAGGGCCTTTTATCCGGAGCGTGTGGTTGCAGAAATGCCATCGCCGACGGCTTTTTTTTCGCTCGTCGTCGCAAAATCTTACAGATCTTCCTCCCGGCCGACAAAAAATGGCGCGGTCGCACGGGGTTGCGCCCCTGGTGCGGTTTTTGCCTGCCGGTGACAATGGCGGCCGGGCGCGCCGGGCGCAAGCGGATAGCCAAAGCAGGAGGGAAATTATGCCAGGGCATCCGAACGAGGAGAAGCTGTCCTTGTCGACCGCAATCCTGTCCAACATCGCGCTGGACCTGCTGTTATGGATCCTCGCCTTGCGCGCTGCGCTGCTGCTGTTCCGCTTCGCCGACGGCACGCTACTTTGACCACCCCCGATCATCGAAACGATCCGGCGTGCTGCATCGCCAGTTGCAGCCCCCGATTGAGCTGGGTCTCGAATGCCGACGGCGACGATCCCGCGGCGAGTTGGCCAACCGGCCAGTCGCGGAGGTCTTCGCATCCTGGCCCGGCCGGTTCGGTGCGCCGCCGGTCGATGGGCGACGGCGCCGGGCACAGGCCGCTGTCGCGCATCACCCGCTGCAAATAGGCGACAACGCCCGCGGCGACCCGGTCGGGCGGCCGACCGGCTTTGACCCAGGCGTTCAGATGGCCGATCCCCCAATTGTAAGCGGCGATCGCATCGGGCCAGTTGCGGTAGCGGCGATAGAGCGCGGCCAGATAGGCGCGGCCGAGCGCCCGGTTCTGATCGAGGTCAAAGCGGTCGCCACCGCCGACATCGCTGGCGGCCGCGGCGCTGACCTGCATCGGCCCCTCGGGGCCGGCGGGATCGGGGCGCCACATCGCGGCATCGGCGCCATGGCTGGATTCGGCGCCGTCGACAGCAAACGCAACCCGGTTGAGCGGGCTGGTTTCCGCCGTTTTGGCGGCGTGTTTTGCCGATTTCTGTCCGCCGGCCATGGCCGGCGCCAGCGTTAACAATGTCACCGCCAAGCCGACCGCTGCCGGCCGCAAATAATGCATCAACGTCGGCTCCTTTCCCTCCCCTTAATCGAGCTAATCGAATTGGCGCGTTTCGTCAACATTTACCGGTGTTAACTAGAATTAATACGCGTATGGAAACTATCCTGGGATTCGTGACCGAGCGACTGACCTAATTGGCGAAGACCGCGCCGTGTTACAACGCCAAATCCGACCAAAGTCATGCATCTTACACCCCTGTCCCGATATAATCCCGGGTTGCGGCGCCAGCCGGATAACCGGCCGACCGGTCCCGGCCACGCGCCGCATGACGATGTCAAAATCGAGGCACACCGATGCAAGCTTCCCACCTGTCCGTCGCGCCTGGTTGTGCGGCGATCCGCGCCGGGCGGCTCGACCGGCGCCGGCTCTTGGCGGCGCTTGCCGCCGCCGGTCTCGGCGCCGCATTGCCGGGCGCCGCCCGCAGCGCCGAGGGCGAATACGATGCGATGCTGCTCTCCTGCATTGATCCTCGGTTCGTCACGCCGGTCTATCGTTACATGCAAGGCCAGGGGCTGGCCGGGAAATACAGCCAGTTCTGCATTGCCGGCGCGGCGATTGCGGTGGTCGCCGCGAAATTCGCGGCGTGGCGGCCGGCGTTTTGGGACAACACTCAGGCCACCCTTCAATTGCACCGGATCAACCGGATTATCGCGATCGACCACCGCGATTGCGGGGCGGCCAGGATCGCCTATGGCGCCGCCAGCATCGCCACCCCGGAGGCCGCGACGGAAACCCACAAACGCGCCCTCGCCGAGTTTCGCCGCGCCGTCGGCGAGCATCATCCGGGTCTTACCGTGGTCACCGGGCTGATGGCGCTCGACGGCTCGATCGAGATCTTCAGCTAACGGCCCTGGCCGGCGCTGCGAGCGACAAGAGGGTGCTGCGCCGGCGAAGCGCTCGCGTTAAGTTGGCGGCGACCAGCTCCATGGGGGCGGCTTCGGCTGATCCCGTCGGTGAGGGACACGCATCAAAGTCGATTGGCAATGCTGAACCACGAATGGACCGGCGGCGATCAGCCGAGTTTTGTCACCCATCTCGAATGCAGCCTGACCGGCGAGAGCTATCCCGCCGACCGCCTGCAGAGTTTGTCGAAATCGGGGCGGCCGCTCTTGGTGCGCTACGACCTCGACGGCGTGCGCCGCAGCCTCGCCAAGCCGGCGCTCGCGGCGCGGCCGCACAGCCTGTGGCGCTATCGCGAGCTGTTGCCGGTGCGGCGCGCGGCCGACATCGTGGCGCTCGGTGAAATCATGACCCCGCTTGTCCCGTTGCCGCGGCTCGCGCCCCGGCGCGGCGAGCTCCTCGTCAAAGACGAAGGCCGTCTGCCCACCGGATCGTTCAAGGCCCGCGGTCTGGCGCTGGCGGTGGCGATGGCCAAACAGTTCGGGGTCCGGGCCATGGCCCTGCCGACCAACGGCAATGCCGGTGCGGCGATGGCCGCCTATTGCGCCCGTGCCGGCATCAAGGCCTATGTCTTCTGTCCCGACGACACGCCCGCCGTCAATATCCGCGAGATCGCGATGCAAGGCGCCGAAGTGTTTCTCGTCGACGGGCTGATCGACGATTGCGGCCGGCTGGTTGCCGAGGGCGAAAAGACGGTCGGCTG
>JAJPIH010000038.1 GCA_021324875.1 Alphaproteobacteria bacterium | reverse complement strand
TTACCGCGCGCCTCGATTTCGTCGATTTTGCCGCCGGCAACAAATTGACCCCGCATCGCGGCATTCGCCTGTGCACCGGACCGCTCAATCACCCCAACGGCGCCACCTGCTATCGCGTCGAGTTCGCCGGCAAGGTCGTCGCCTATATCACCGATACCGAGCATCGGCCCGGCGTGCTTGATCGCCATGTGCTGGAATTGATCGATCACGCCGATTTCATGATTTACGATGCGACCTATACCGACGTGGAATACCCTCAGCATCGCGATTGGGGTCACTCCACGTGGCAGGAGGGGGTGCGCTTGGCCGATGCGGCGGGCGTGCGCACCTTGGTGATCTTTCACCACGATCCCGGCCACGACGATGCTTTTATGGACCGGGTTGCCGCCGAGGCCGCAGCGGCGCGGCCGGGAACGATTGTCGCCCGCGAGGGGCTGGTTTTGCGTCCATAATTGCCGCGCTCGCACCCATCGGGCGCAGCCGCGAACAATGCCGAGGGCCCGCGGTTCGCCTGGGACAGAAGAGTTGGCGGGGCCGGCGACCCACGAACCGGGTAGGTGATGGTGCGCGTCTTTGTCACCGGTTTTGCCCTTGTTCTCGCGTTTAGCGCCTTCTGGGGCAATGCGCTCGACGCCGGCTATCTGCTCAACCCGTTCGGCATTTTGTTCCTGCTGTTGGCGATCCTGTTCTGGTTCAAGTGGAGCGCGGTATGCGAGGCCTTTGCCTCGGCCCGCGACGAGTCGGATATTCCGATCATCCGGATGGGGCCGAAAATTATCGGCGGGCTAAGCCGCAGCGCCCGGCAGCATCGGCGACGCGACCGGGACCCCTCGTCGCGCTGAGGCAAGACCCGGCGTGGTCGTCAGGCGCCAGGGCCGCGGCCGTTAATGGTAGGGGTCGGCGGCGTCGCGCAGGCCGTCACCAAAAAAATTGAAGGCGAGAACCGCCAGGACCACCGGTACCACCGGTGCCAACAACCAAGGATAGAGCGCCACGACATTGATGTTTTGCGCGTCGCTCAACAACACGCCCCAGCTGGTCATCGGCGGTCGCACGCCCAGCCCGAGAAACGAGAGTGCGGTTTCGCCGAGGATCATGCCGGGGATCATCAAGGTCGCCGACGCGATCAGGTGGCTGGAAAAACTCGGCAGCAGATGGCGAGCGATGATCCGCGCCGGCCGCGCGCCCATCAGCACCGCGGCGGTGCAGAAATCCTCCTCGCGCAACGCCAACAGCTTCGAGCGCACGGCGCGGGCGAGATGGGTCCAATCGATCATGCCGAGGATCAGCGTGATCCCGAGATAAACCACCAGCGGGCTCCAGCTGACCGGCAGGATCGCCGACAACGCCATCCATAACGGCAGGTGCGGGAAGGACTGGATCACTTCCATCGCGCGCTGGATCAGAATATCGGTCCAGCCTCCGTAATAGCCGGCAACCCCGCCGATCAGGATGCCGAGGGTCAGGCTGACCGCTACCCCGACGAGGCCGACGGTCAGCGAGATCCGGGCACCGTAAATCATCCGTGACATCAGATCACGTCCGAGACGGTCGGTGCCCAAGAGGAACAGTTGTCCTCCCGGGGCCGGGCAGACAAGATGAAGATCGCCGCGAAACAATCCCCAGAATTTGTATTCCTCGCCCCGGCAGAAGAAGCCAATAGGCTGGCGCTTGCTCGGGTCGGGCGTATAGATCCGCTCGAGCCGCTTCATGTCGAGATGATAGTCGAAGCCGAGAACATAGGGCCATACGAGCCGGCCGTTGTCGAAGATATGGATCGGCTGCGGCGGCGCGTAGATGAAATCGGTGTTGCGCGTATCGACGCCATAAGGGGCCAGAAACTCGCAAACCGTGATCCCGGCATACATCGCCAGCAGAATGACACCGGCCGCCACCGCAACGCGGTGTCGGGCCAGCTTCCACCACATCATCCGCCACTGCGAGGCGACGTAGAACCGCTCCTGCGCGGCGGTCATGCGGTCGACGGCATAGGGATCGTAGGGGGCCAGCGAGACAAAATGCGACAGCGGCTCGGCGGCGGCCGCCGTGGCGCCGCGGGCGTCGTCGGAGGGAAAGGTCAGATCGCTCATACCCGCCGTCCGGCCTGCAGGCGGATGCGCGGGTCGAGCAAGGCCAGCGCCAAATCCGACACAAACACCCCGATCACCGTCAAAAACGCCATAAACATCAGAAACGAGCCGGCCAAATACATATCCTGGCTGCGCAACGCGCTGAGCAGCATCGGGCCGGTTGTCGGCAGCGACATGACCACCGATACGATTGCCGCCCCCGAAATGACTTGCGGCAGCAGCGACCCGATATCGGCGATGAACGGGTTGAGCGCCATCCGCAGCGGATATTTGAACAGCGCGCGGAGTGGCGGAAGGCCTTTGGCGCGGGCGGTTACGACATATTGCTTTTGCAACTCGTCGAGCAGATTGGCGCGCAGCCGGCGGATCATCGCGGCGGTGCCCGACAGGCCGATGACGATCACCGGAATCCAAATATGCGCCATCAGCGACAACACCTTACCCCAACTCCATGGCTGGTTCAGGTAATGAGGGTCCATCAACCCGCCGATCGATATCCCGAAATAGACATTGGAAAAATAAAGCAACACGAGCGCCAATAGAAAACTCGGCGTTGCCAAACCGAGGAACCCGATAAACGTCAGCAGATGATCGCTGATACTATACTGATGCGTCGCCGAATAAATCCCGATTGGGAATGCCACCAGGTATGTGAAGATAATCGTGGTAATCGATACGATCGCCGTCAGCAACAATCGGTCTCCGACCACTTGCGACACCGGCAAGTCATACGAAAAAGAATAACCCAAATCGCCGTGCAACAGCCCACCAACCCAAAATAAATACTGCTCCCACAAAGGGCGGTCAAATCCATATTCCTTTTCGAGAAATTCAATCTTGGCAAGATCGGCTTTTTCACCGGATCCCTGCAATTCGGCGACATAGGTGGTAAAATAATTGCCGGGCGGCGGATTGATGATGGTGAAAATGACGATGCTGATCGCGACCAGCGTCGGGATCATGATCAACAGGCGGTGGACGATATAGTTCAACATCGACGATTTCCCTCAGCGCAGCGGAGCGCCGGTCGCTCCACGCGCAGCGGCCGACGGCGCCTCGCATTTGGGCGGACGGCGCCGTCGCCGATCATCTGACCGCGGCCGGAGCGGTGGCGGCGGCGGCCTTGGCCGGCGCCGTTTCCCACCAAAAATGATCGGGCTTGTACATCCCGAAAAAGGCGCCCGGGTCCCAATTGTAGATGCCGTCTTTCGGTACATTGCGCAACATGTCGGCCACGACGACCGGCTGCAGCACGCCGCCGACGGTGCCGATCGTGAATACCGCGTCGGCCCAGATTTTGAGCATCTGAAGCCAGACGGCGCGCTGGTCATCCTCCTCGGCGGTCGCCAGCCATTGCCGAAAGAGGTCGCGCAATTGGATCGCCGAGGGCAGATCCGGCGGCTCGCCGGCCCGGCCCTTGGTTTCGTAATATTGCCCCCATTTTGGCCATTCCAACTCCTCTTCCGTCGTCGGGGCAAATTCCCAGGGCGACGACGTCGCATGGGCAAGCCCGTTCTCGATCCCTTTGTCGAGCGACATCTGGGCTTCGCCGGAAAACACACGGCGGCGAAACAGCGTCAACTGTGCGGGTTTGGCAAACAGGCGGATCCCGATATGGCGCCAGGAATCGCGAATAAGTTCCAGCACATCGGGCGATTGGGGCAATTCGCCCGAATATTCGACAATCAGCTCCATCGGGCGCCCGTCGGGCAGCAGCCTCACATTGTCGCCGCCGCGCTTGGTCAAGCCGATCAGGTCGAGCAGGCGGTTGGCTTCGCGCACATCGTATTGCGCCCAAGCTTGGCGGAAATTGGGTTGATAAAGCGGGCTTTGCGGCAGCACCGTGTTCTGGCCTTCGATGGCCAGCCCGAAATAGATCACTTGGTTGATCTCGTGCCGGTTTACCGCCAGCGACAGGGCGCGGCGGAAGCGCAAATCGCGCATCAATGCGCGCCACACCGGATCGGCCACGTTGAGATTGGGGTAAAGGGCGAATTGGCTGCCGGGGCCGGTGCGCCACAACCGCACCCGATAATGGTTGCGGTCTTCGCTCTGCCGCAGAAAGGTATAGTCGTCAAAGCTCAAATAGCGGGCCTGTAAATCGCTTTCGCCGGCGGCGGTTTTGGCTGAAATGATCCGCGCGTCGGCGAGGGACATGATCACCCGGTCGATATAGGGAAGCTGGTTGCCGGCGCTGTCGACGCGGTAATAGTACGGGTTTCTTTCAAAAATAAAACGGTCTGCCGGCGGCTTGGTTTTCAACACCCACGGTTCGAGAGTGGGCAGCGCCGGGTTGTCGTTTTTGTACATCCCGCCCATTTTGATATGCAAACCGGCCCAGTTGCGCACCCGGGCTTTTTTAACGAGAGCCTCGAGCTTGGCCTTATCGGCGTATTTCTCGTGAAATCGTTTCAGATAGTGGGCGGGGCAATAAATGAACAGCGGGTCGGGGCCGGCAATGTCGGGGATAAACAACGGGTTGGGCCGTGACCAGCTGTAGCGCAGCGTGGTCTCGTCGAGCACCTCAAAGGAGGGTCTTTCGCCGCCGGGGGTCAGGTCGATCGGCAGCCGGGCCGGCATCAACTGCGGATTGCTGGCGACGTCTTCGAACCAATAGCGAAAATCCTCGGTCGTGAACGGGTGGCCGTCCGACCATTTCATCCCTTTGCGCAGGTGAAGGGTAAAGATGCGGCCGCCCTCGATGTCGATCGCCTTGAGAATGTCGGGCATGAATTCAAACGCCGGCGTCAGACAGACCAGTCGGGCATAGCCGTAGACCACCATCATCCGGGTGTCCTTGGGGCTTGCCATCAGGATCCGCAATTCGCCGCCCGGCCGGCCCGCCGCATCGACAATGGCCGGCTCGGCCGGCACCCGATCGTCAATCTTGGGTAGGGCCGCAGCGGCGACCCGGTCGACAAAAAACGGCGTTTCCAGCAGCGCGGCGCGCGCGCGCGTCGCGTGCAGGCCGGCGACGGCCGCCAGCGACAAAGAGCCGGCAACAAATTCGCGGCGCGTAACCCCGAGGCGGCGCCGGCTCTGACGGTTTCGGCCCATGGCGCCCGCCGGGACTAGGCCTGGGCGAGACGGACGGTTCGCACCGGCAGCGGCGGCATTGTCTCGGCCTCGACCATATGGCCCGGCGCCACCTCCAGCAGTTTCAACGGCCGCGCGCGTTGCCGCCGGAACGGCTCGGGCCAGGCCGCGGGATCGGAGGCGCGCTCTTCCATCAGCTGTCCAAAATCGAGCGGTTGGGCGAGGTCGGGGGTCGGCACCGCCGCGAGCAGCGCGCGCGTATAGGGATGGACCGGGTTGCGGAACAGTGTCGCGCGGTCGGCGATCTCGACGATCCGCCCGGCGCACATCACCGCGATGCGGTCGGCGATATAGTCGACCACCGCCAGGTTGTGCGAAATAAACAGATAGGTGAGGCCCAGTTTTTGTTTCAGATCCATCAACAGGTTCAAGATCTGGGCCTGGATCGACACGTCGAGCGCCGAAGTCGGCTCATCGCAGATGACCAAATCGGGTCGCAACGCCAGGGCGCGCGCGATGCCGATGCGCTGGCGTTGACCGCCCGAAAAACTGTGCGGGTAGCGGCGCAGATGATGGCGGTCGAGGCCGACCAGTCCGACCAGTTCCTCGACCATCTCGCGCCGCGTGCGGCTGTCACCGACGCCGTGGATCGCAAGCGGCTCCTCGATTATGTCGAAAACCGTCATCCGCGGGTTCAGCGAGCCAAACGGATCCTGAAAGATAAATTGGACTTGGCGGCGAAACCGCTGCAGACCTTCGCCCTCGAGCGACAGGACATCGATCGGCTTGCCGTGGTCGCTGAACACGATCGAACCGGCGTCGGGCGTCACCGCGCGCAGCAGCATCTTGCTCAACGTCGTCTTGCCGCAGCCGCTCTCGCCGCCGAGCCCGAGGCATTCGCCGCGCTCGATGCGCAGGCTCACATTGTCCACCGCCAGCACCTGCGCCGCCGCGCGCGAATAGCCGAAAAATCCGGCTTTGCGGATCGTAAACGCCTTGCGCAGCCCGCGGCATTCCAACAACGGTCCTGAGCTTTCGGTTGGCCACGGCGTTCTTTGCGCCATCAGATGCGGCGCATTCCCCGAGGCGATATCGCGGATCGGGACCAGCCTTTTGCCCGGCTTCATGTCAAAGCGCGGCACCGCCCGCAACAACGCGCGCAAATAGGGATGACCGGGGTCGCGAAAGAGGTCCTCGCGAACGCCGCTTTCGACGACCTCGCCGCGGTACATGACGACGATCTCTTCGGCAACATTGGCAACAACGCCGAGATCGTGGGTGATCAGCAGCACCGCCATTCCCAATTCGTGCTGCAATTCAAGCAACAGTTTCAGAATCTGCGCTTGAATGGTGACATCGAGCGCCGTCGTCGGCTCGTCGGCAATCAACAGCGCCGGACGACAAACCAGAGCCATCGCGATCATGGCCCGCTGCCGCAGGCCGCCCGACAATTCGAACGGATAGCTTCTGAGCGCCCGCCGCGGATCGGGAAATCCGACATGACGGAGGATTTCCTCGGTCAGTTCGGCCGCCTCACCCGCCGCGACCTTGCGGTGCAAGCG
>JAJPIH010000199.1 GCA_021324875.1 Alphaproteobacteria bacterium | reverse complement strand
GGCGACCGCCGAGATCATGAATGTCGCTTTGCGGCCGATCGCATCGGCGAGATAGGCGCCGCACAAAAAGCCGATCAGCGCGCCGAACTGCTGGACTGCGACAAACAGCCCGGTGCCGGAGGCCGACAGGTGGCGAACCGTGCGCAGATAGGTCGGCATCCAGAACCCGACCGCCCACACCCCGCCCTGGGCCCCCATGACCATCAGCGAAACCTTGACCGTCAGCCACAAATAGGGGCCGCGGAAGGCCGAGAGCAAATGGGTGAGGCCGGGCCGCGGACCGCTCTCGCGCCGGCCCTCGAAAGCCTCCGACTCAGGAATGTTGCGGCGAATCCACAGCACAAAGAGCCCCGGCAGGATGCCGACCCAGAACAGCGCGCGCCAGGCGATCGCGGCGGGCAGGACGGCAAAAAGGCCCGCATAGACGAGTGCTGCGAGACCCGGGCCAAAGGCGGCGCCGGTCTGCACAAAGCCCACTCCGCGGCCGCGATACTTGTCGCGGATGACTTCCCCCATCAGCACCGCGCCGGTCGCCCATTCGCCGCCGAAACCGAGCCCGTGCAGGCCGCGCAGGATGAACAGCTCGGTGAAATTCTGCGCAAACCCGCACAGAAACGTAAAAACCGAGTACCACAGGATCGCTATCTGGAGCATACGCACCCGCCCGAAGCGATCGGCGAGCGCCCCGGCAAACCAGCCGCCGAACGACGAGGTGACCACAGTGACGGTGCCGATTGTCCCGGCGGCGCCGGTTGATATGCCCCACACCGCGATAATCGTCGGGACGACATAGCTGTAGAGCCCCTGATCGAAGCCGTCCAAAGTCCAGCCGCCCCTGCAGGCCAGCATCGTGCGGCGCTCGCGCGCATTGAGATCGCGCAGCCAGGCAAACATGGCGCTCCCCCCGTTCTTCGACTGTCTGTCGATTTGTCGCCAATTCGCGCGCATCCGGCCAGCCACGGCGGCGCATGCCTGATGCTCGTCGCATTGCGGCCGGCCAGGCCCGGCGGCGCGCCGGGCTGCGAGCAGCGCGCCAAGGAACCGGAGCGAGGGGGCGCGCGTTGCCGCCACGAGGACGGGGGACAGGCCTTGCTTTCCACGACGATCGGAGGAGGCCATGCCCATGCGCGTGACTGCTCTACGGGCAACCGTCGCGGCGATAGCCTTCGCAGCCTTGTCGAACGCAGCGTTCGCCGCGCCCTCAGACTACCCCTACACCCATCCCCTAAGCGGGCCGACGCAGGATTATACACCCCTGCGCCCGGTATTCTTGCGCGCCGGACCGACCACCGATGCGCCGGTGATCGGCGTGCTGCGTCCGGGTATGCGGCTGCGCGCCACGGCCAGCGCCAATTATGGTTGGCTGCGGGTGTATTCGCCCGCTGGCGCGGGTTGGGCCTGGGGTCGATATCTGACGCCGGGCTGAAACCGCGGCGGTGAACCGCCGCCGATGCGGCGCCCGCTCGCAGCGGCGCGTGCCCGGGCGCCGTTTGGCGTGCGCCGTTCGCCGCCGGCCGGCCCTTCCCGATTTGAGCCGGTGGACGGGCCGCGAATTTCTCGACAGCGCGGGCCACGATGTTTAAGTGTTAGCAGATTTAACCCGCGCCCCCAGGCCCGGCGGCGGCGCGCTATGCCTCGCGGATCTTGGCTTCGCCAGCGCGCGGTCGCGGGTCGGGTAGCGGCGATCAACAAGGGACGAGTTGATGAGCAAGGCGCTGGAAGGTGTACGGGTTCTCGATTTCGGTCATGTTCAGGCCGGGCCGACGGCGACCCAGCTGCTGGCGTGGATGGGCGCCGACGTGATCAAGATCGAGATGCCGGGACGGGGTGACATCACCCGCGGCCAATTGCAGGATGTCAAGGGCGCCGACAGCCTCTATTTCACGATGTTGAATTCAAACAAGCGCAGCATCACGGTCAACTTGAAATCGCCCGGCGGCCGCAAAATCATCGAAGACCTGGTGCGTCGCTCGGATGTTATCCTCGAAAATTTCGGCCCGGGGGTGCTTGATCGTCAAGGTTTCACGTGGGAGCATTTTCAGAAGCTGAACCCGCGCGTGATCTATGCCTCGATCAAGGGGTTTGGCCCCGGCCCCTATGCCGATTGCAAGGCCTATGAAAATGTCGCGCAATGCATGGGCGGTTCGGCCAGCACTGCCGGTTGGGAGGACGGTCCGCCGACCGTGACCGGGGCGCAGATCGGCGACAGCGGCACCGGCGTCCACACCGTGGCCGGCATTCTGGCGGCCCTCTATCAGCGTGAGCGCACCGGCCGCGGCCAGCGGGTCGAAGTGGCGATGACCGACGCCGTGTTGAACCTGTGCCGGGTCAAGATGCGTGACCAGCAGCGTCTCAAGCACGGGCCGCTCCCCGAATATCCGAACAAGCAATTCGGCGACGAGGTGCCGCGCGCCGGCAACGCCTCCGGCGGCGGCCAGCCGGGAGCGGCATTGCGCTGCGCCCCGGGCGGCCCCAATGACTGGGTCTATGTGATCATCCAGCCGACATGCTGGGCGCCGCTGATGAAATTGTGCGGGCGCGAGGAATTGATCGACGATCCCGAATATGCGACGCCGCAGGCACGGCTGCCGAAGATATCGGAATGCTTCTCGATTATCGAAAAATGGACGATGACCAAGACCAAATTCGAGGTCATGGCGGCCCTGAACGAGGTCGATGTGCCGTGCGGTCCGATCCTGTCGATGAAGGACATCTACGAGGATAAGTCGCTTTACGAACGGGGCATGCTGGTCGAGATCGACCATCCGACCCGCGGCCGCTATGTGCAGGTCGGCTCGCCGATCAATCTTTCGGATTCCCCGGTCGAGGTCAAACGCTCGCCGCTGCTTGGCGAACATACCGACGAAGTTCTCAGCTGGCTTGGTTACAGCGCCGACGACATCGCCAAGCTGCGCGCCGAGAACGCGATCTGACCGCCGCTTCCGGCGGCTAACGCTTCTGGTGAGGAGAGCCCCAACGATACACGATAAAATTCCGGCGGCGCGGCTTTGTGGGCGCGACATCGGCGCCGCCGGCAAGGAGTAGCGTCTTGGCGCTAGCAAAACATCATGACCGGCGCATCCACCCGGGCTCCGGGCGGCGGCGCGGGCTCGACCATCCCAAGGGCCGCCAGGTCGATCCCGAGGCGCTTGCCGAGGTGCGGGCCTTGCTCGGCGAGCGCGAACGCCGCCGCGACCTGCTGATCGAGCACCTGCACCTGCTCCAGGACCGGTTTGGCTGTCTGCACGCGCGCCACCTCGCCGCACTCGCCGAAGAGATGCGGCTGGCGCTGGTCGAGGTGTACGAGGTCGCTTCGTTTTACGCGCATTTCGACATCGTCATGGATGACGAAAAGGCGCCGCCGCCGCTCACCGTCCGGGTCTGCGACAGTCTGAGTTGCGAACTGGCCGGCGCCCGTTCGTTGCTCGCCGAGTTGCCGGCGCGGCTCGGTGAGGGTGTGCGCGTCATCCGCGCCCCGTGCATGGGCGGCTGCGACAAGGCGCCGGTCGCCGCGATTGGGCATGCATTGCACGAACACGCCACCACCGCCAGCGTCGTGGCCGCCGTCGCCGCCGGCGCCACCCATCCCGCGCTCCCGGAATTCGTCAACCTCCACAGCTACCGCGTCGGCGGCGGCTATCATTTGTTGCGCGCCTGTCTGGCGGGCGAGCGCAGCCGCGACGAGGTGATCGAGGCGCTCGATCATTCCGGTCTGCGCGGGTTGGGTGGTGCTGGGTTCCCGACCGGCCGCAAGTGGCGTCTGGTGCGGCAGGAACCGGCGCCGCGGCTGATGGCGGTCAATGGCGACGAGGGCGAACCCGGCACCTTCAAGGACCGTTATTTTCTTGAAACAGACCCCCACCGGTTCCTCGAAGGCATGCTGATCGCCGCCTGGGTGATCGAGGCGGCCGAGGTGTATATCTATCTGCGCGACGAGTACCCGCAATGTCGTGCGATCCTCGAAAGCGAGATCGGGGCGATCGAAGCGGCGGGCTTGACGCCGCATGCGCGTCTCCATTTGCGGCGCGGCGCCGGCGCTTACATCTGCGGCGAAGAGTCGGCAATGCTCGAGTCGATCGAGGGCAAACGCGGCCTGCCGCGGCAACGACCGCCATTCCCGGCCCAGGTGGGCCTGTTCGGCCGCCCGACGCTCTGCAACAACATCGAAACCCTCTATTGGGTGCGCGACATTGTCGAAAAGGGTGCGGACTGGTTCACCGGCCATGGCCGAAACGGGCGCAAGGGATTGCGGAGCTTTTCTGTTTCCGGGCGGGTCAAAGAGCCCGGCGTCAAGCTCGCCCCGGCGGGGATCACCGCCCGGCAATTGATCGACGAATATTGCGGCGGCATGGCCGAGGGGCACCTGTTCAAGGGTTATCTGCCCGGCGGCGCCTCGGGCGGCATTCTGCCGGCATCGATGGCCGACATTCCGTTGGATTTCGGCACGCTGGAACCCCACGGCTCGTTCACCGGGTCGGGGGCGGTGGTCGTTCTGTCGGACAAGGACGACATGAAGGCGGTCGCATTGAACCTCCTCAAGTTTTTTGAGGACGAGAGCTGCGGCCAATGCACGCCATGCCGCGCCGGCACCGAAAAGGCCGTCAAATTGATGAGTGCCCCGCACTGGGACGAGGCGCTGCTCAACGATTTGACCCGGGTCATGAGCGACGCGTCGATCTGCGGTTTGGGCCAGGCGGCGATGAACCCGGTCAAACAGGTGCTCAAGTATTTCCGCGCGGATTTGGAATAAATCGCGGACATCGTGTGTGAAAGAGCTGAAAAATGGCTGAACCGATCCGCTTTACCCTTGACGGCGCCGAGGTCGAGGCGGCACCCGGCGAGACGATCTGGCAGGTGGCCAACCGCCAGGGCATCGAGATCCCGCATCTGTGCTGGCTGCCCAAACCCGGTTATCGCGCCGACGGCAATTGCCGCGCCTGCATGGTCGAGATCGAAGGCGAGCGGGTTCTTGCCGCGGCTTGTGTGCGCCAGCCGACCCCGGGCATGAAGGTGCACACCGCCAGCGACCGCGCCAAATTCTCGCGCCAGATGGTGTTCGAATTGCTGGTCGGGGACCAGCCGGCGCGGGCGGCGGCGCACGATCCCAATTCGCGCTTTTGGCAATGGGCCGACAGCCTTGGTGTTGCCGACAGCCGGTTTCCGCGACACGGCGCGCCGGCCCCCGACCGCAGCCATCCGGCCATGGCGGTTCAGCTCGATGCGTGCATCCAGTGCAATCTGTGCGTGCGCGCCTGCCGCGAGGTCCAGGTCAATGATGTGATCGGCATGGCGGCGCGCGGACATCACGAAAAAATCGTTTTCGATTTTGACGACCCGATGGGCAACAGCACCTGCGTCGCCTGTGGCGAATGCGTGCAAGCCTGCCCGACCGGGGCCTTGATGCCCGCAAGCCTGGTCGACGCCAACGGGGTCTACAGCAATGCTCCCGATCGCGAAGTGCACAGCGTGTGTCCCTATTGCGGGGTCGGCTGTCAGCTGACCTACAAGATCCGCGCGGACCGCATTGTCGCGGTCGAGGGCCGGGACGGACCCGCCAACCACAACCGGCTGTGCGTCAAGGGCCGCTTTGGCTTCGACTACGTCGCGCATCCCGACCGGCTGACCGAGCCGTTGATCCGCAAAGACGGCGTCTCAAAGCACGAGGTCGACATCGACCCGGCCAACCCCTACACCCATTTTCGCAAGGCCAGCTGGGAGGAAGCTCTCGACCGCGCCGCGGAGGGTCTGCGCCGCATTCGCGACCGCGACGGCAAACATGCTTTGGCCGGCTTCGGCTCGGCCAAAGGCTCGAATGAAGAGGCCTATCTTTTCCAAAAACTGGTACGCACCGGGTTTGGCAGCAACAATGTCGACCACTGCACCCGGCTCTGCCACGCCTCCTCGGTCGCGGCATTGATGGAAGGGATCGGCTCGGGGGCGGTGACGGCGCCCTTCACCGCCGCCATGGATGCCGACGTCATCATCGTTATCGGCGCGCGCCCAACCGAAAACCATCCGGTCGCGGCGACGTTTTTCAAGCAAGCCGCCAAACGCGGCGCGAAGCTGTTTGTGATGGACCCCCGCGGCCACAGCCTGGAGCGCTACGCGACCCGGACCTTGCGTTTCAAACCCGGCCGTGATGTCGCGATGCTGAACGCGCTGTTGCACACGATCATCGAGGAAGGCCTTACCGACCGCCAATACATCCAGGCGCATACCGAGGATTACGAGAAACTGCGCGAGCATATCCGCGATTACGCGCCGGAGAAGATGGCGCCGATCTGCGGCGTCGACGCTGCGACATTGCGCTATGTCGCCCGCACCTATGCCCGCGCCGAACGGGCGATCATCTTCTGGGGCATGGGGATTTCGCAGCACATCCACGGGACCGACAATGCCCGCTGCCTGATCGCCCTGGCGATGGTAACCGGGCATGTCGGCCGGCCCGGTACCGGCCTCCATCCGTTGCGCGGGCAGAACAATGTCCAGGGGGCTTCCGATGCCGGGCTAATCCCGATGGTCTATCCCGATTATCAATCGGTCGAGAACCCCGATGTCCGGGCGAAATTCGAGGCCCTGTGGCAAACGCCGCTCGACGACAAGCGCGGCCTGACCGTCGTCGAGATCATGGACGCTATACACCGCGGCGAGATCAAGGGCATGTACATCATGGGCGAGAACCCGGCGATGTCTGACCCCGACCTCACTCACGCCCGCGAAGCCTTGGCGCATCTTGAACACCTTGTCGTGCAGGACATCTTCCTGACCGAGACGGCCAAATACGCCGATGTGGTGTTGCCGGCCTCGGCCTGGCCGGAGAAGGACGGCACCGTCTCCAATACCAACCGTCAGGTGCAAATGGGGCGCGCCGCCCTGCCCCTACCCGGAAACGCGCGACACGATTTGTGGATTATCCAGGAAATCGCGCGCCGCATCGGGCTCAACTGGTCCTATACTCACCCGCGCGACGTGTTCGCCGAAATGAAATTGGCGATGCCCTCGCTCGACAACATCACCTGGGAGCGGCTCGAACGCGAGAGTTCGGTCACCTATCCGTGCGATGCCCCGGACCGGCCCGGCAACGAGATCGTCTTTGGCGACGGCTTCCCGACCCCCTCGGGTCGGGCCAAGCTAGTGCCGGCGGCGATCATCCCGCCGGCCGAGGAGCCCGATGCCGAATACCCGCTGGTGCTGACCACCGGCCGCCAGCTGGAGCACTGGCACACCGGCGCCATGACCCGGCGGGCCGGTGTGCTCGACGAGATCGAGCCGGAGGCGGTCGCGTCGCTGGCGCCCGCCGAATTAAGGCGGCTTGGTATTGCCGCTGGCGACCAGGTGCGGGTGAGAACGCGTCGCGGCGTGATCGAATTGAAAGCGCGCGCCGACAGCGCGGTGGCGCCCGGAATGGTATTCATCCCATTCTGCTACGCCGAGGCCGCCGCCAACCTCTTAACCAACCCGCAACTCGATCCCTTTGGCAAGATCCCCGAATTCAAATACTGCGCCGCCCGGGTCGAACCGGTCGTCGTCCGCGAGGCCGCGGAGTAGACCCGACGGCGAGCAACGCCAAGCGGCGCGGTGGGTTCGGGCGGGACCGGAAATCCAGCGCCGTCAAATCATGATTCCTGACGGCACGCTATGGTTCCTGACGGCATCCTGTGGCATCGAGAGCGGCGTGATCCCGCGCCGGCTCAACCCCGCCTACCGGTCGACCGGCTGCTCTCGTCGATCCGATGAACTCGGGCGGGCGGCATGGAAATGGCGCGCGGAGCCGGACCTGCGGACGGCACGGACATGATGCCCAAAGGTGATGATTTGACGCGGCTTGGGGAAGCTTCGCCGTCGGGTGACGACAGCGGGCTTCCCGATGTCGAGCTGGGGGTGCTGAGCCGGGCGCGGGCGCTGGTCCCGCGGGTTGCGGCGCGCGCCGCGGCGGCGGCAAAGGCGCGCCGGCTGCCGCCGGAAACCATTGCCGAATACCGCGCGGCTGGCATCTTGCGCATTCTGCAGCCACGGCGTTTCGGCGGTCTGCAGGGTCGCTTCAGCCTGTTCTCGCGCATCGTTGAAGAGCTGACCCATGGCTGCGCGTCATCGGGGTGGGTCTACGCGGTGCTCGCCGAGCACCAGTGGATCCTCGCGCAATATCCCGAACAGGCCCAGATCGATGTATGGGGCGCCGATCCCGAGGCGGTCGCATCGTCGTCGCTGGCGCCGCGCGCGGCCGCCAAGCGCGTGCCCGGGGGCTGGCGTCTTTCCGGGCGTTATACCTTTTCGAGCGGCTGCGATTATGCGCAATGGGCGATCATCGGCGCCTTTTTGGGCGAAATGGGAGATCCCGCCTCGATCGCCTATCTTCTCGTGCCGCTGGCCGAAATCGAGATCGAGGATGATTGGCACGTGCTCGGGCTGTTGGGCACCGGCTCAAAATCGTTGATCCTGCGCGACGTCTTCGTCCCCGGGCATCGCGTGGTGATGGTCAGCGATCTGTTCGCCGGGACCCCGCCTGGCGCGGCCGTGCATCCCGATTATCCGGTGTTGCGCGCGCCGCGCGGGTATCTCGTCTCCTATTCCTTGCCGCCGGTCCTGATCGCGCTCGGCCAGCGGGCGCTCGCCATCGCCTGTCGGTCGTTTGCCGATCGCGTCTCGCGCGGGGTGCGTCGCCTTGCCGATTCGGAATATGTGCAGATGACCTTGGGCGAGGCGGCGGCCGCGATCGATGCCGCGACGTTGATGCTGCATCATGGCCGGGAGACCAGCACCGCGGCCGTAAGTTCCGGCCGCCGCATCAGCGAAGCGGAGGCTTTGCGCGCCCGCCGCGACATGACCTATGCGCAGCATCAAGTCGCGTGGGCAATCGATCGACTATGCGAGCTGTCGGGCGCGCGTTCGGTTTACGACAGCGACCCGCTGTCCCAAATTCGCCGCGACGTACAGACGATGCTAACCCATACCGCCGCCAGCCGACAGGCGGCGATGACGCCCTACGGCCAGATGCTGATGGCGCGGCACCGCGCCAATCGGGGCTGACCCGGCGGCTATCGGGACGCCCGGTCCGGGGCGATCAGCCGCATCGCAGGCCGAGATCGCGTACTTCGCACGCGGTCGGGGCTGTGTCAGTATGCGCAGATCTTAAGCACGCGACCGGAATCCCGTAGAGTGCTGGTCGAGATCGGACATTTCGCTCTGGTACTGGCGCTGTTGGTGGCCGCGGTGCAGGGTTTTGTGCCGCTCCTCGGAGCTGCCCAAAAAAGCCGTGCGCTGATGGATTTGGCGCGGCCGGCGGCGCTGTTGCAGCTGCTCTTCATCACCCTTGCTTTCGCCGTCTTCATCCACGCCCATATCGTCTCCGACTTCTCGGTATTGAACGTCTTCGAGAATTCGAGCCTCGAAAAGCCGATGCTGTACAAGGTCACCGGCGCCTGGGGCAGCCATGAAGGCTCGATGATGCTGTGGGTGTTCATGCTCGCCCTGTTTGGCGGGCTGGTCGCGTTGTTCGGGCGCGGCTTGCCGGCCAGCCTCAAGGCCCGCACCCTGGCCATTCAGGGCTTGCTTGGCTTTGGCACCCTGCTGTTCATCCTGTTCACCTCGAACCCGTTTGCGCGGCTCTATCCGGTGCCGTCCGACGGCCGCGATTTGAACCCGCTGTTGCAGGATCCCGGTCTCGCATTTCATCCCCCGTTTTTGTATTTCGGCTATGTCGGCTTCTCGATTTGCTATGCATTTGCAATCGCGGCGCTGATCGAGGGTCGGGTCGACGCGGTGTGGGCGCGCTGGGTGCGGCCATGGGCGCTGACGGCCTGGTGCGGGTTGACGGTCGGGGTCGCGATGGGCAGCTGGTGGGCTTACTATGTCCTCGGCTGGGGCGGCTGGTGGGCGTGGGATCCGGTCGAGAACGCCTCGTTTATGCCGTGGCTGTTGGGCACCGCGCTGCTGCATTCGGCGGCGGTCGTCGAAAAGCGCGAGGCGTTGCAGCGTTGGACCTTGCTGCTGGCGATCATGACCTTCGGCATGAGCCTCGTCGGCACCTTCCTGGTCCGTTCCGGCGTGCTGACCTCGGTCCACTCTTTCGCGCTCGATCCGACCCGCGGGGTCTTCATCCTGGTTTTGATCGGGGTCGTGATCGGCGGTGGGCTTGTTCTCTACGCCTGGCGCGCACCCGGCCTTGCGGCCGGCAACCCGTTTGCCCCGGTCAGCCGCGAGGGCGCGCTGGTATTCAACAACCTGCTGCTCGCCGGGGGCATGGCGACGGTGTTTCTCGGCACCTTCTATCCGCTGTTCGCAGAGGTGTGGAGCGGCGTTAAACTGTCGGTAGGGCCGCCCTATTTCGATACGACCTTTGTGCCGATCGTGGTGCCGGCCCTGGCTGCGATGACGATTGGCCCGGTTCTGGCCTGGCGCCGCGCCAGTCTCGCGACGGCGATGCGGCGGCTGGTTCCCGCCTTGATCGCGGCCCTTGCCACACCCGTCTTAGTATTCTTAAGCGACCGCAGCGCGCCCCTTGCGGCCTTGGGCGGGATCGCCTTGGCGGCGTGGGCGATGGCAGGCGTGCTGACCGACCTCGCCGATCGCGCGAAGATCGGAAAATTGCCGATCCTCGTTGCATTGCGCCGGCTGCGTGGCCTGCCGCGCGGGACCTGGGGCTATGCGATTGCGCATTTCGGGGTGGGCATGCTGATCGCCGGAGTGACCGTGTCGACCGCCTGGCGCAGCGAGCGCATCGAGACGCTGCACCCGGGTGACACGATGGCAATCGCCGGACGGGAGCTGCGCTTTGGCGGCGTTGCCGAAGGAAGCGCCGCCAATTACCGCTTCGAGCGCGCCGATATCGTCGTCTCGAAGCCCGGCGGCGCCGCATTCGCGGTCCATCCCGAGCGCCGCTACTACCCGGTCGCCGGCAGCTCGACGACCAACACCTCGATCACGACGAATGGTTTTGGCGATTTGTATCTGGCGCTTGGCGACCCCGACGGCAAAGGCGGCTGGGTGGTGCGCGCCTATTATAATCCGCTGGTACCGTGGATCTGGTTCGGCGCGGGTTTGGCGGCGCTCGGCGGCCTGGTCTCGCTCTCCGACCGGCGCGGCCGGGTACGTGCTCTCCGCACAGTGCCGGCTGCGGCGCCGCGCCCGGCAGGCTCGGATTGATGCGGCGGCTTGGCGCTGGCGCGATCCTGCTGCTTCTGCTGGTCGCGACCGCGCGATTGGCCCTCGCCTTTGAACCCTCCGAACGGCTCGCCGACCCGGTGCTCGAGGCCCGCGCCCGGGCGCTCAGCAAAGAATTGCGCTGCCTGGTCTGCCAGAACGAGTCGATCGACGAGTCGAGCGCGCCGCTGGCCCATGATTTGCGCGTGCTGGTCCGCAAGCGGCTGCTCGCCGGAGACAGCGACCAACAGGTATTGCATTACCTTGTGGCCCGCTACGGGGTCTTCGTGCTGCTCGATCCGCCGTTCCGGCCGCTGACCTGGGCTTTGTGGCTGGGGCCACCGCTTGTCGTGCTCGGAGCCGGAGCGCTGTTGCTGGTGCGGGCGCGCCACGGCTGGCGGGAGCCGGCGCCGCGGCCGCTCAGCGCTGAAGAATGCGCCTGCGCCGCCGCCCTGCTCGGCGAGCGGCGATGACCTGGTTCCTGCTTGCCAGCGGGATTTTCACCGTCATCGTGCTCGCGGTGCTGCTGGCCCCACTCGTGCAGCGCCGGACCGAGGCCGACGACAGTGAGCCGATCGCCACCTTGTTCCAGCGCCAGCTGGCCGCGGTCGAGGAAGACCTCATCGAAGGCCGGCTCACCGCCGACGAGGCCGAGACTGCGCGGGCCGAGATTACCCGCCGCCTGCTGATCGCCGCCGAGCGCGCACCGGAACCCGCAACCGCAGTGGCGCGCGCCGCGCCCGACATGGCGTGGCGTTACGGGGCGGCGGTGGCGATCGGGGGGCTGCTGCCGGCCGCGGCATTGGCGATTTATTGGGCGATCGGCTCGCCGACGACGATCGAGCAAGACGCCGCTCCGGCCAACCTTGCGCATGGCGCCGAGGATGTCGGCGCTGCTATCTCTCAGCTTCAGGCGCATCTGCGACGAGCGCCCGACGACCTCAAGGGCTGGAGCCTGCTCGGCCGCAGCTTGGCCTCGCTCGGCCGCTTCGACGAGGCGAGCGATGCGTTCCGCCGCGCCCTGGCGCTCGCCCCCGACAATGCCGCCCTTCATGCCGAATACGGCGAGACGCTGGTACTCGCCGCCGGAGGTGCCGTCACACCGGCCGCGGCGGCCGAATTCGCCAGGGCGCCGCAAGACCCCCGCTCGCGCTATTACGAGGCCGAAGCCGCACTGCAGCGCGGCGACCCGGCGACGGCGAAACGCAAGTTCGAGGCGTTGCTTGCCGCCGCTCCGCCCGACGCGCCGTGGCGGCAGGCCGTCGCCGACCGGCTGGCCGAACTGTCGCCGGCCGCGGCGGCCCCAGCCGGGACGGCACAGCCGCCCGGCCCCACCCCGGCGCAGGTCGCCGCAGCGCAGGCGATGTCGCCGGCGCAACGGCTGTCGATGATCCGCGGCATGGTCGAGCGATTGGCGCAGCGGCTCGAGCAGCACCCAGACGACAAGGCGGGCTGGGAGAGGCTGGCGCATGCCTATGACGTGCCCGGCGAACCCGAGAAGGCGACGGCGGCGCGTCAGCGCGCGGCCGCGACCGGGGAGACCGTCTCAGCGGCGGCGGGGGCATCGCCACCGGCCGCGGACGCGCCCAAGGATCCGCAATCGTGGCTGGCACGCGTGCACGATCTCGAAGGCGAGGGCCGCGCCAGCGAGGCGCTCGCGGCGCTCAAAGAGGCCAACGCCGCCAACCCCGGAAATCTGGTGTTGCTCAAGGCTTATCTGGATGCGCTAACCGCCACCCTCAAAGAGGGCAAGCCGAGCCCCGAAATCATCGCCATTGCCGCTCAGGTCAACGCGCTTGACGCGAATGAGCCCGACGCTCTGTGGTATCTCGGCTTGGCGGCTGAGCAACGCGGTGACCGGTACCGCGCAATATCCTACTGGGCGAGACTGCTGGCACTGCTGCCGGCGACCAACCCGCAGCACGCCATGGTGCAGCACGAGCTCGATGCCTTGCGTTGACCCCCGACCGCACGGCCGAGACGCCCGCCGGTCGTTCGCCGCGGGGTGCGGATGACGCTCGCGCCCGGTTTGTGCTTGGTGACCGGAGCCACCGGTTTTGTCGGCGCCGCAGTCGCCCGCGCGCTGATCGCCGCCGACTTACCGGTGCGGGTTTTGGCCAGAGCGGCCAGCCGCCGTCGCAATCTCGAGGGCCTGCCGGTCGAGATCGCCACTGGCGCCCTCGAGGACGCCCCTTCCCTCGCGCGCGCCTTGGCCGGCTGCCGTTACCTTTTTCATGTCGCCGCCGATTATCGATTATGGGTACCTGATCCGGCGGCGATGTACCGCGCCAATGTCGAGGGCACCACTGCGCTGATGCTGGCCGCCCTCGCCGAAGGTATTGAGCGGATCGTCTATACCAGCAGTGTTGCCACCCTGGGTCTTGTCGCCGACGGCGTCGCCGACGAAACCACGCCGAGCCGGCTTGACGATATGATCGGACCCTACAAGCGCTCGAAATACCTGGCCGAGGAAGCGGTGCGAAAACTCATTGCCGAACGCGGTCTGCCGGCGGTCATCGTCAATCCCTCGACCCCGGTCGGTCCGGGCGACATCAAGCCCACGCCGACCGGGCGATTGATCTGCGAGGCGGCAAAAGGGCGCATGCCGGGCTATGTCGAGACCGGGCTCAATATCGTGCATGTCGAGGACGTCGCCGTGGGCGAGCTGCTGGCGGCTGAAGCGGGCCGGATCGGCGAACGGTACATTCTCGGGGGCGACAACCTGACCCTCGCGCAAATTCTGGGTGAGGTCGCGCGCGCCGCCGGGCGACAGCCGCCCCGTGTCAAAATCCCCTACGGAGTTGCGCTGGCGGCGGCCGCGGCGGCCGAGACGACGGCCCGGATCACCGGACGCGAACCGTTTTCGACGCGCGACGGCGTGCGCATGGCCAAGAAAAAGATGTACTTCTCATCCGCCAAGGCTGCGCGCGAACTGGGCTACCGATCGCGGCCGGCGGGCGCCGCGATCGTCGACGCGGTCGGCTGGTTTGCCGCCAACGGCTATCTCTAAGGCTGAACCGTCATGCCGATTGTCCTCTCGATCCAGTCCTGGGTGGCTTGCGGGACGGTCGGCAACTGCGCCGCCCTGTTCGCGTTGCAGCGGTTGGGGATCGACACCTGGTCACTCAATACGGTCGCATTTTCAAACCACACCGGTTACGGCAGATGGCGTGGCGCCCCGGTGCCGACGCCGATCGTCGCCTCGCTTTTCGAAGGGATCGTCGAACTGGGGATGTTGCCGCGCTGTAGCGCGGTGCTCTCAGGCTATCTCGGCGAGCCGGAATTCGGCCCGGTTCTGCTCGACATTGTCGGCCGGGTCAAACAAGCCAATCCGCGCGCCATCTATTGCCGCGACCCGGTCATGGGGGATATCGGGCCCGGTTGGTATGTTCGCGCCGGGATCCCGGAATGGTACCGCGACCAGGCGATTGCCGCGGCCGACATCGCCACGCCGAACCGCTTTGAGCTCGAATGGCTGACCGGTGAACCGGTTGCATCGGTTACCGAAGTCGCCGCCGCCGCTACGGCTCTGCGCCGGCGCGGGCCGCGCATCGTGCTGGTTACCAGCCTTGAAACCGGACCCGATCGGCTGGGGGTTCTGGCCGCCGCGCCCGAAGGCCGGTGGATGGTCGAAACGTCGCGGCTGGCGATCGACGCCACCGGTTGCGGCGATGCTTTGGCCGCACTGTTTCTCGGCTGGCAATTGAAGGGAAAATCCGTGCCGGAAGCCCTGGCACTGGCCGTCGGTGCCGTCTGGGGGGTGGTGGAAGCCACCCTCGCCGCGGGCGGCGGCGAACTTGCCCTGGTCAAGGCGCAAGATGAGCTGGTCGCTCCGACCCGCAAGCTTGTCGCGCAGCCATTGTAAAAAGGATGGGGGAGAACATGGCCACAACCGACCAGATCGCGGTCATCACCGGCGCCGGCAGCGGCATTGGCCGCGCTTCGGCGCTGGCACTCATCGAAGCGGGGTTTATCGCCGTGCTCGCCGGGCGGCGGCGCGAGCAGCTCGAAGAGACCGCAGCGCTCGCGAAACCGCAGCGTGCCTTGGTGGTGCCAACCGACGTCACCGATCCTGGACAGGTGGCCGCCCTGTTCGACACGGTCGCTCAGACTTATGGCCGCATCGATCTGCTGTTCAACAATGCCGGCACCAGCACCCGCGGCATTCCGTTCGAGGATTTGACCTACGAGCAGTGGTCAAACGTCGTCGCGGTAAACCTGACCGGTTCGTTTCTGTGCGCGCAGCACGCCTTTCGGATGATGAAGACGCAGGACCCGCGCGGCGGGCGCATCATCAACAATGGTTCGGTCTCGGCGCATGTGCCGCGCCGCCATTCCGCACCCTATGCCGCCACCAAACACGCGCTAACCGGGCTCACCCGCTCGCTGTCGCTGGACGGGCGAGCCTATGACATTGCCTGCGGCCAGATCGACATCGGCAATGCCGCCACCAGTCGCAACGAGGATACCGCGCGCGGGCGGTTGCAGGCCAGTGGCCGGGTCGAAGGCGAACCGCGCATCGATGTCGCGCATGTCGCTCGTGCCGTCGTGTACATGGCGACGTTGCCGCTCGACGCCAACGTCCAGTTCATGACGGTGATGGCGACAAAAATGCCCTATATCGGCCGCGGCTGACCCCGAATCGCAAAGAGTTTCGCGGCAAGAAAGCGCGCTTGGGCAGTCATCGCCAGCCTCACCTAACCGTCTATACCGCATCAATCGCCGGCTTGCCTGCCCATAATCCGGCCGTTTTGCCTATCATATAGGCAGAAAGTGCGGCCGATTGATGCGGCTTGACATTCAAATCTACCGACAGCAGAAGGTGATCCGGCGTTACGGAGCACAACCAATCAGTTAGCCGCTCTGGGTTGGCGGCGATCGGGTTGCCCGCGGCCCTTGTCCCTTTGGGTTGGTATGCTCCTTGCGTTGTTTTGAGCCGGAACAAACCCCCGTCGTTCTGCGAAACCGGCGGGTACGACCAATCAAAGGGTGTTCGATGAATAAGATTAAGAACGCCATCGTTATGCGCGCCGGGCTTGGGCTGGCGCTTGCCGGCTTCGGCGGCGGCGCGTGGGCCGACGAACTCGCCCAGGCTCCGACGCCGCCGGCACCCGCCCCGGCCCCCGTGCCCGCAGCAGGCGCTCCGACCGCTGCCGCTCCAGCCCCGGCGCCGGCCCCGGCAGCACCGACCTCGCCCTTGAACGCGCCGTCGATTACCGGCCCTTTGGCGATCCAGCTCCCTCCGCCCAAATACACGATCGGCCCGCTCGGCGACATCTATGTGGACGGGGTTTTCAGCGGGCTTTACCAGTGGCAGTCAAATCCCGTGCCTAATGTCCTGCCGGGCAACAACCGAAATGTCGGCGGCATCAACAACGGTCAGGTTTTTGTCCAAAAGACCGACGGTCTCGTCCAATTCTATGCGCAGGCGGGCGCCTATTCGATCACCTCCCTGGGCTCGCCCTATATCTCGACACCGCTTGCGACTTGGGGGGCCAACTCACCGGCGGGCAATCTTTGGGGGTGGTTTCCGCAGGGCTTCGTCAAGCTGGCTCCGACCGACAATTTTTCGATCCAGGGCGGCAAACTGCCGACATTGATCGGTGCCGAGTACACCTTTTCATTCGAAAATATCAATATCGAACGCGGCTTACTATGGAATCAGGAGCCCGCGGTCAGTAAAGGTGTGCAAGCCAATTACACGCTTGGTCCGGCCGCATTCTCGCTGTCGTTTACCGACGGCTTCGATTCAGGTGTTTATAATTGGCTGACGGGAGCCGTCACCTACACAATAAATCCAACCAATTCTTTTGAATTTGTCGGCGGCGGCAATCTCGGTCTTACGAATATCAATACGTTGCGCACGCCGATCCTGCAGAACAACACCCAGATCTATAACCTGATCTACACCTACAATTCCGATCCGTGGATCATTCAGCCCTATTTTCAGG
>JAJPIH010000202.1 GCA_021324875.1 Alphaproteobacteria bacterium | reverse complement strand
TTTGGCCATTTTTACGCCTACGCCCCGGTCAAAATCGAATACGCGATCAACCGCTTTACGATGGAGACCAAGCGGCTCTTGGACGTGCTCGACAAGCGGCTGGCAGAAAGCGAATATGTCGCCGGCCCCAATTACACGATTGCCGACATCGCGATCTGGCCGTGGTATGGCGGCTTGGTCAAATTCAACCAATACGGCGCCGCCGAATTCCTGAACGTGCAGGAATACAAAAATGTCCAACGCTGGGCCGACATGATCTATGACCGCCCGGCGGTCAGGCGCGGACGCATGGTCAATCGCACTTCGGGCGCTCCTTCCGAGCAATTGCATGAGCGCCACGACGCCAGCGACTTCGACACCAAGACCCAGGACAAACTCGCCGCGAATTGAGCGACGCCGTCACCGGCGGGGCCGCGGCCCGTTGCCGCGGTTTCGCCGGTGCCGGCCGCGTCGAGTGCGGGCCAGCCCGCCGGCGATCCGCTCGCGACCAACGGCCATGATCGAGCCCGGCCGGCATGTGATCCGCGCGAATTCGGAAGTCCGCAGGCGCCGCCCCGGCGGCTGCAGCCCGGTCGTCAGATGCGCTCCCAGAGGCCGGTTTCTTCGTCGAGGCGATCCAGCTCTACGCCGCTGAAATCGAACCGCGAGACAATGCCGACGACCCGGCCGTCCTCGACGATCGGCACATGGCGATGGCGGCCATCCTCCATCAATCGCAACGCCTCGATCGCCAATTTGCCTGGAGGCAGGGTTTTGGGGTCGGGCGTCATGACTTCGGCCAAAGAGGTGTTGGCCGCATCTTTGCCTTCGGCGAGGACGCGGTGAACCGCGTCGCGGCCGGTAAAGATGCCGATCAGGCGACGCTCCTGGTCGGTCACCAACACCGCGCCGACCCGGCGCTCGCGCATTTGCCGACAGGCTTCGATCACGCTCGCATAGGGCGGCAGCATCACCGGGTCCTGGTTCCTGACAATGTCGGCTATCTTCCTCATCGCGTCGCGCCTCCTTCCCGGCGCCGGCCGCGCCCAAGATCACCTGCGGCTGCGCAACACAATATTGCCGACGCAAAGACGCCGGTTACGATGACCTGGATCAATGGCGCTGCGCGGCGTTGGCTCTAACAACGCACCCAATGCGGGAAAGCGCTACTTCCTGCGGCCCTGCCGCCGGCCCAGCGACGGCGGAGCAAGACAGCGCTTGCCGGCATCGCCGTCGAGGCGGTCGCGGTAACAAGGAGTATGCAATGCAACTGCCGTTGCAGATCACTTTTCGCCATATGGACCGGTCCGACGCGGTCGCGGCGCGTATCGAAGAGCGCGTCGCCGAACTCGGGGCGTTTTTCGACCGGATCACCTCCTGCCGTTGCGTTGTCGAGTGCCGCCATTCGCGTCACCAGCAAGGCAATCTGTTCCAGGTTCGCATCGATCTGAAAGTGCCAGGACGGGAGATCGTCGTCGGCCGCGATCGCGCCGAAAGGCATGCCCATGAAGATATCTATGTCGCGATCCGTGATGCGTTCGATGCCGCCCGCCGGCTCCTGGAAGACCATGCCCGGCGGGCGCGTGGCGACGTCAAGCTGCACCAGGTGCCCGACCACGGACGGATTGTGCGGCTGCATCCCGATCGGGATTGCGGCTTCATTCTGAGCGCCGGCGGTGAGGAGATCTATTTCCATCGCAACAGCGTCATCGAAGACGGGTTCGCGGCGCTTGCCGTCGGCGATGAGGTACGCTTTGTCGCGCAGCATGCGGAGAGCGCCGAAGGTCCGCAGGCGAGCACGGTGGTGCGGCTCGGCAAGCACCATCTGCCGCCCACCGCGACCGTCCGCGCCTGACGCCTAAACCCAAAACAGGGAACGCTGCGATGAAACCGAAATCGCAACCGGCGACTGCCGAGGAAATTCGCAAGATCGTCGGCCCGCTCGACGATGGCGTTGTGATCAGCATCGTCGCGACGGGAGCAACCCCGGCCGAGGTGCTCGAAGCCTTTACTTGGGCGACCGCGGATGACCAGATCGGCACCGAGCTCGAACGCCGGCCGCGCGGAGCGGCTGCGCGTGTCTACGACATTCTCAAGCGCGAGGAGGCCGAACCCGACAGCCCGCGGTGATCGCAACCCAGCGGCCCCGCGATCACCGTCGGGGCTGCGCTTCAAGGCGCCAAGCCGGGCGGCGCTTCACGGTATCCGCCGTTGCTGCGAGCATTCGATCGTCGGCTGAATCCATCTCGGTCGACCCGGGGGCCGTCCACGCCGTTCAATTGTCATCGGATTTGCTTATGCCGCCACAATTGATGCGGATCAGGGTGGCCGCACCCCGGCGGCAAGGGCGAAGCGAACCAGTTCGGGAAGGCTGCGCGCACCCATCTTGTCCATCACCCGGGCCCGGTGGATCTCGACCGTACGCGGGCTGATGTTGAGATTGTAAGCGATGGTCTTGTTCGGTAGCCCGGCGACGAGGCCCTCGAGCACCTGCCTTTCCCGCGGCGACAAGCGGGCCAGCCCGGCGGCGGGTCCGGGCGCTTCGCCGAGGCTCGTCGCCGGCAGCCGCCGGCAAGCGGCGGCAAGGCTGGCCAGAATGGCATCGGGGGCAAAGGGTTTTTCGATAAAATCGACGGCACCCGACTTCATTGCCTGCACCGCCAGCGGCACCTCGCCATGGCCGGTGACGACAATCAGCGGAAAGGCGAGATTGCGCTCGATCAATCGCTGTTGCAGTTCAAGCCCGCCGAGTTCCGGCATGCGCACGTCAACGATTAGACAGCCGGCGGGAAGCGACGGGGCCACAGCCAGGAATTCGACTGCCGAGGCAAAGCTCCTGACGGAAAAATCGTGGGCTTCAAGCAACTGTGAAAGCGAGCGCCGCACCGCTTCGTCGTCATCGACGATATAGACCCGTGGCTGCTCGGCCATCGGTTGATCCCCCGACTCGTCCGGCGCGTCGCGCCGACGGGCCGCCCATTGGGCACCATCGAGCCAAGCTCGACGACCCGTCGCGACGGCAGTGCGATCGGTTCGGCAGAAAAGCATCCCCGGCGGCGACGATCAAGCGATCGCCACCGCACGCAACATGCCTGCCAATAATTCCGCGAAAGGCGGGGGGCGCGAAATCAATGAGGGCGAGGGATCGGGCGGTTTGCGGTCAAGCTGCTCAATGCAGTTTCGCAGCCGGCAGGTGCCGCCGTCGGAGCAGCCACCGGGATTCGTCTTCGCAGAGCTCGCGCAGCGGACAATCGCAGCACCGATCGCCGTCGTCGTCGAGGCCGATCTGCACGCAGGCTTCGCGCAGCGACCGTGGCCGCAACGCGAGAGGATAGCGCCGGCTGCTTTCTCGATCGTTCATTGAGCTGCGGCCTCTGTGGTGGGGAAGGCCGCGCCGGCCGTGCGCTTCGCATCACGAGGGGTGAGTTACTCGCACGGGACGATTGCCGCCTTCCCCGATGGTCATGTTTCACGCTGCCGCCAGCGCGGCATTGACCGATGTCAATCGCCACAGCGACATTGCCCCTCGGCTATTCGCCCCACACAACAAACAGGCCGATGTCGCCGGGCATTCCGCCCGGAAAATCAAGCACCCGGGCGGCCAGCCGAAAGCCGTGCGGCTTCGGATCGCGCTCCCAGCGCAGATAGATCTCCGCCGCTTCGCCGCGCAAAGTCGCGGGCCAACCGGGCTCGCCGGCATTGATGGCCCGACCGCCATCGCTGCACAGCTGGCTCGGAAAGCGCAGCGCCAGGATTTCCTTTTCACCGCGCTCTGCCGCCTGGCGCGCCTGGTGCATCAAACCGCGCCAGCTCTGTTCGGAAATGTGGTGATCGATCAGATCGGCGACCTGCCGGCGCCGCTGTTCGGCAGCCGCCCGGCGCTGCGCCTCGCGATCGGCGATTTTCTGGCGCTCGTGATCGGCCACCAGCCGACGAAATTCCGCCGCCAGCAACGCCGAATCGTCCGCTTGCGGCGGCTGAGCGGGCACGCTGGCGGCATCGGCGCCCGGCTCGTGATGCAGCAGGCGTCGCTCCAACCCGGCGATCGCCGCGGCCAACCCCCCACCCTGATGAGCAGGGCTCCGTTCCGGCTCGGTTCCGCTCGCGGCGACGGCGCGGAGCACATCGGCGCGACTGACGATTCCGACCATCCGCCCGTCGCGCAGCACCGGGACGCGCTTGATCCGATAATCGGTCAATAGCCGCGCCACGTCGCCGAGATCGGTGTCCTCGCCGATCGTGATCACCGGCGCCGTCATGACGTCGCGGGCGCAGCGCTGTGCGGGTTTCAGGCTGGCGAGAAAGTCGGGGTTGAGCGCCTCGCCCTCGGCCAGCAAATCAAGCCACCACTCGCGTCGCGCCTCGCGGTCGGCGTCGTTGCGTCCGATCAGGTCACCTTCGCTGACCATGCCGACCGGCATGCCGGCTTCGGCGACAACCGGAACCGCGCTGATGCCATGGTCGCGAAGCAGCTTGGCAACCTCGCCGACCGGCGTGTCGGGAGTCACCGCCACCACCTCGCGGGTCATGACCTCACGGGCCTTCATCGGCCGCCCCCCGCCGCCGCGCCGGCAAGCCGCTTGGTGACAAGCATCAGCGCTGGATCCGCCGGAGCCGGCGCGATCGTGAAGCCCAGTTCACGACACATCTGCAGCATCGGCTCGTTCTCGCGCAGCACCTCGCCGACCAGCTCTCCTATGCCGCGCCGCGCGGCGATGTCAATCAGCCGGGTCATCATCAGGAACCCGACGCCGCGTCCCTGCCAGTCGCTGCGGACGGCGATCGCATATTCCGCCCGCAAACCGTCCGGGTCGGCAAAATAGTGGACGACGCCGAGCGCCAGGCCCGCGCGCTCGGCAAGCAGGCCCATTTCCCGGTCGTAATCGAGCTGCGACAGCCGGGCGGCGACCCGGTGCGTGAGCCCGCGCACCGGGGTGAAAAAGCGCAGCCGCAAATCTTCGGGGCTCATATGCTCGGCGAGCTCGCATAGCCGCGGCTCATCCTCGGGCCGCAGCGGCCGCAATCGCAGCTCGGTGCCGTCGCGCAGCCTTTCGACGGTCTCGAGCTCTTGCGGATATGGTGCGATCGCCATCGGCGCCGGCTTGCCAGCCTTTGCCGACGCCACCCGCACACGCGCGTCGAGCGCGATGATCCCGGTCGCATCGGCAAGCAGCGGGTTGATGTCAAGTTCGCAAATTTCGGGATGGTCGGCGGCGAGCTGGCCCAGGCGTATCAACACCTCGGCGATGGCGTCTATGTCGGCTGCCGGCTTGCCGCGGTAGCCTTGCAGCAATTGCCACACCCGGGTGCGCGCCATCAATCGCCGCGCCAACAGCAGGTTGAGCGGCGGCAGTTCGAGCGAGGTATCGCCGACCACTTCGACCGCAACGCCGCCTTGGCCAAACGCGACCAGCGGCCCGAAAATCGGATCGACGGCGAGCCCGACCAGCAACTCGGTGCCGCCCGGCCGCGAGGCCATCTTCTGAACAAAAAACCCATCCAGACGGGCGTCGGGCCGGGCCTTGCGCACGCGATCGAGCATCGCGTCGGCTTCGCGCCGGACGCTGTCGGCATCGGCAAGATGAAGGGCGACGCCGCCGCAATCGCTTTTATGCTGAATGTCCGGCGAGCGGATCTTGAGCGCCACCGGAAACCCGATCGCCGAGGTGATCGCGGCGGCTTCGTCCGCAGACCGGGCGGCATGCACCGTCACTTGCGGAATGCCGTAAGCCGCCAGCACCGCACCGCTCTCGACCGGATCGAGCCAGGCCTTGCCGGCCGCGCGGGCACCGGCGAGGATCCGGCGCACGGCGGCGACGTCCGGCGCCGACGCCGGCCGCGGTTCCGGCGGCGTCTCCATCAATAATTCGCGGTTGCGCCGATAATCGAGCCGATGCCGGAGCGCCGCCACCGCACTCTCCGGGGTTTCGTATGTGGCGATCCGCGCCTCGGCAAAGATCCGCCGGGCGGCACGGGCCGATTGTTCGCCGAGCCATGCGGTGATGATGTTGCGGCCGCGCAGCACGGCCGGATCGGCGGCGGCGACGCTTTGGCAGACGGCGTGAGCGCATTCTTCGGGTGCGGCCAAAGCGGTCGGGCAATTCAGAACCAGAATGGCGTCGACCTCGCGATCGCCGATCAGCTCGGCGAGCGCATCGGCATAGCGGCGGCCGGAGGCGTCGCCAACGATATCGACTGGATTACCATGGCTCCAGGTCGCCGGCAGCCGCCGGTTCAACGCAGCGACGGTCGCGTCCGACAAAGTCGCCAATCGGCCGCCGGCCGCCGCCCAGGCGTCGGCGGCGATAATGCCGGCTCCGCCGCCATTGGTCAGGATCGTGAGCCGGTCGCCCTGCTGCTCGCGGGTTAGCGCCAGCGTCTGGGCGGCGTGAAACAATTCGGCCATGCTCGCGACCCGCAACATGCCGGCGCGGCGGAACACGGCATCATAGACTTCGTCGGCGCCGGTGACCGCTCCGGTGTGCGAGCTGACGGCGCGTTGGCCGGATTGGGAGCGTCCGGTTTTGAGCACCAGAACCGGCTTCAAGCGCGCCGCCGCCCGCGCCGCCGACATGAATTTGCGGCCGTGCCTCAGCCCCTCGACATAGAGCAGGATCGCGCGGGTTTGGGGATCGGCGGCGAGCAAATCGAGCATGTCGCCGAAATCGACATCAGCCATGTCGCCGAGCGAAACGATCCGCGAGAACCCGAGGCCGCGCGGCGCCGCCCAATCGAGCATTGCGGTAATCATCGCCCCCGATTGGCTGACGAAGGCGATGTCTCCGGCGGCTGGGGCGAGATGTGAAAAGGTCGCGTCGAGCCCGATGGCGGGGGCCATCAGCCCCACGCAATTGGGGCCGACAATGCGCAACAGGTGGGGCCGCGCGGCGTCGAGCGCCGCCTGCTGCAACGCCCGGCCATGGTCGCCGAGTTCGGCAAAACCGGCGGTAATCACGACGACGGCGCGCGTCCCGCGCTCGCCGAGTTCGGCGATCAGCCCGGGGACGGTCTGCGGCGGGGTCATGATGACCGCGAGGTCTGGAGCGTGTGGCAGCTGCGCCACGCTCGGATAGACCGGCATGCCGTCGATCACGGCGTGCTGCGGATTGACCAGCATCACCTCGCCGCGAAAGCCGGCGCGCCGCAGATTGCGGGTGACCAGCGACCCGACCGCGCCCGGTCGCGGTGTGGCGCCGATCAGCGCGACCGAGCGCGGATCGAAGAGTTTGTCGAGGTTGCGAACCGACATCGCGCACCAACTCCTCGCCTGGCTAAGAACGGCGCAAGGCCGGCCTAGTCGCCGATCGCAAACGAGCCTTTTTCGCCGATCGGCGCCGGCTCAACGCAGCGATCGGCGATACCCGCTCGGACCGTCTTCCTTTCTCAAGCACATGGGGTTGCTGATCGCAGCAAAGGCCAGCGTCGGGCTCGGCGCTTTGACCTCGGTCAATCCCGGCCCAATCTGTCGCTGCCAGAAGCCGGAGGGCAGGCTGCGATTGCGCTATCGCTCGGTCGGCCGCAGCGGTTCGGCTCTGCCAAATCGCAACCCCGGCTTTGATCATGCCTGGTCGGCTTGCGCGATCGGGAATATCCGGGGAGCGCGGCTGATCGAAGTTTTGGCTGAGCCGCGGCGTCGCAGGCGATAATGCAGCATGTTTGGTCTCGGAGGTCGCAGGATGACGGCAGCGAGGGAACATCCGATCGGCTATGAAGTGCTGCGCAACCCGCAGCTCAACAAGGGCACCGCGTTCACCGAAGAGGAGCGCCGCAAATACCGGCTCGAAGGCTTGTTGCCGCCGGCTGTGACGACAATCGAACTGCAGGTGGCGCGACGCCGCGCCGAGATCGCCGCGCTCGACAACGACTTGCAGAAATACCTGGTGCTGTCGGATTTGCAGTCGCGCAACGAAACCCTGTTCTACGCGGTCGTCATGTCGGACCTGGCGACCTATATGCCGCTCGTCTACACGCCAACGGTCGGCGAGGCCTGCCAGAAATTCGCCCATATCTTTCGCCAGGCGCGCGGGCTTTACCTGCCGATCAGCGCCCGCGGCCGGCTCCGCGAGCTGCTGCAGAATTGGCCGGAACGGGAGGTTCGCTTCATTGTCGTCACCGACGGGGAGCGCATCCTCGGCCTCGGCGATCTCGGGTCGGGCGGCATGGGAATACCGATCGGCAAGCTTGCCCTCTACACCGCCTGTGCGGGCGTGCCGCCGCAATACTGCCTGCCGGTGGTTCTTGACGTCGGCACCAACAACCAGGCCTTGCTCGACGACCCGCTCTATCAGGGGTTACGCCGACACCGGGTGCGCGGCGACGAATACATGGCGTTTGTCGACGAATTCGTTGTGGCCGTGCAGCAGCTCTATCCGAATTGCTGCATTCAGTGGGAGGATTTTGCCAGTCTGAACGCGTTCCCGATCCTTGAGCGCTATCGCGACAAGATCTGCACCTTCAACGACGACATTCAGGGAACCGCCGGGGTGGCTCTGGCCGGCATCTATGCGGCCTTGCGCCTGACCGCGCAGCCGCTCACCGAGCAGCGCTTTCTGTTTCTCGGGGCGGGTTCGGCGGCAACCGGCATTGCCGAGCTGATCAGCCGGGCAATGGCGCGCCAGGGTCTCGACATCGCGGCGGCGCGGCGCCGCAACGCCCTCTTCGACATAAACGGGCTGGTTGTGACTTCGCGGACCGATCTGGCCGATTTCCAAAAGCCGTTCGCCCAGTACCGGGCGCCGATTTCGACATTTGTCGAGGCGGTCAGGGCCTTGCGCCCGACCGGCATCATCGGTGTCAGCACGGTCCCCAAATTGTTCACGCGCGAGGTCATCGCGGCGATGGCCGAGATCAACCACCGTCCGATCATCTTTCCCTATTCGAACCCGACGTCGCGCTCGGAATGCACGGCCGAGGAGGCCTATCGCTGGTCTGATGGCCGCGCAATTTTCGCGAGCGGCAGTCCGTTTCCGCCGGTCGAGATCGCCGGTCGGCGCTTCGTCCCCGGCCAGGGCAACAATGTTTACATCTTTCCCGCCATGGGCATGGCGGTGTTTGCCACCGAAGCACAGCGCATCACCGACGATTTGTTTATCCTCGCCGCCGCGGCGGTCGCCGACCAGGTCACCGACGCGGATCTGGCGAGCGGGCTGATCTACCCGCCGCAAGGACGGATCCTTGAAACCTCGCTGCGGGTGACCGAGCGCATCGCCACCGGCATTTTCGAGCTCGGCCTGGCCCGGGTTCCGCGCCCGGCGGATGTCGGCGCGCTGATCCGGTCCCGGGCCTATCGGCCGCGCTATCGCGAAATTTGAGATCCGCGGGAGGTGGCTGGGGGACTAGGATTCGAACCTAGACTGGCGGAGTCAGAGTCCGCTGTCCTACCGTTAGACGATCCCCCACCAGGCGGCGCGTCGCCGAGCCGGTGGCGGTTTCAATAGCACAACCTGCCCGGAGTGGGTAGGCGGCATTCGCCCTCGCTTGCGCCCAGCGGCCCGAATCGTTCGCCGCCGCCCCGCACGCATCAGCCGCCGCGGACGCGACGCCGCGCGGCCGATTGCCGGTGGTCGCCGCCGCCCCAAAGCAGCGTCATTGCGGCGCATCGGGATCGGGGCCGGTCTGCTGTCACAGGGGTACGCAGCCGGCGCTTGCGCCAAGCGGCGCCGCATCCGCAATATGTGGTTGCCAGCCAGCCGCCACGAGTGGAGACGCCGATGCATTTCGATCTCGCCAAGATCGCGGCGACCGACGCTTACAAGCTCCTGGTCGCGACGGTCGTTCCGCGACCGATCGCCCTGGTTACAACGGTCGATGCTGGCGGGCGGGTCAATGCCGCACCGTTCAGTTTCTTCAATGCGGTCAGCTCCGTGCCGCCGGTGGTCGTGCTCGGCATCAGCCCCGGCGTCAATGGCGGCGACGGCTACAAAGATACCGAGCGCAACATCCGCGACACCGGCGAATTTACCGTCAACCTGGTCGACGAAGCCTTGGCCGAGCGGATGAATGTCTGTGCGGTCGATTTTCCCGATGATATCGCCGAGCTCGACATCGCAGGATTGACGGCGCTGCCCGCAGCCGAAATTCGCGCGCCGCGCATTGCCGAGGCGCCGGTCAGTTTCGAATGCCGCCGGATCACCGGCCTCTCCTTGGGTCCGCGCTCGACGCTGGAGGTCGGCCGGGTCATCCATATTCATATTCGCGACGATCTCGTCGATCCGGCCAGATTCTATGTCGCGACCGAGCGGATGCGGCTGATTGGCCGAATGCACGGGCGCGGCTGGTACGCGCGAACGCGCGACCTGTTTCTGATGGAGAGGTTGAGCCGCGAGGATTGGGCGGCCGGACGGCGATGACCACCGGCGACGCCGATTATGGCCGGGCATGACAACCCTTCGGGCGGCCCCGAAGGGAAAAGGATACATGGACTGAGAGTATCGTGAACGATGGCCACCGTCGGGGGGCGGGCGCAGCGGCCAAATGCGAACAGATTGGGGGACCGGATGCCGATGAGATGGAGCAGCCTTGCGTTTGCGGCGGTCATTGCGAGCATCACCATTTCCGCTTGGGGCGCCGGCATGCCTGATTTCGGCAGCAAGAATTTCGTTCCGGGCGCCGCTACCCCGTCCTATTTCACAAATGAGAGCGGCGCGCTGCCGGGCCGCGCCACCGAGGCAACCGACGACGGGCGCGACGATCTCCCGGGCTCGGCGAACCAAGCCGAAGCCGGGCGCGGCACGCGCATCTCCGCCGACCACCGCGATCTCGCCGCACGCCGAACGGCGAGCCATCATGCGTCCCGTTCGAGCCGCGTGCATGCCCCGCGCTTGGCGAGCGCATCAAGCGGCAGGGGCCGCCGCACAGCGGGCCACGGATCGGCGGCGCGTCATGTGGCGGCAAGGCATCCGGTCGAGAACCGGCAACGGCTCAGGACGGCAAGCCACAGCCCTCCGACGAGCCAACGCCATGCCGCGGCGCGCGCCGGTTCACGCAAAGGATAGAGGCGAGGCTCGCCCGTTTCTCTCCGCGGGTTTCAGCGACGTGGCAGGGGCCGCAATTTTCGGCCAGCATGTCGCCGCCGCCGCGGACACCTGAATGGACAGCGGCGCCTGACGCGCGGGCGCGGTTCGCCATGACCCAGAACATCTATGACGACCCGATGTTCTTTGCGAATTACGGCCGGCTGCCGAGGTCGTTGGCCGGGCTCGACGCCGCGCCCGAATGGCCGACCCTGCGGGCATTATTGCCCCCGATCGCAGGGCTCGATATTGTCGATCTCGGCTGTGGTTATGGCTGGTTTTGCCGCTGGGCACGCGCCCAAGGGGCACGGCGCGTGGTCGGGATCGACGTCTCGCACAAAATGCTGGAGCGCGCCCGGGCGACGACGACGGATCCGCGCATCCTCTATCTGCGGGCGGATCTGGAACGGCTGGCGCTGGCGGCTGGCCGGTTCGATCTCGCCTACAGCTCGCTGGCACTGCATTATGTGGAGGATTTGGCGGGGGTGTTTGCGAGCCTCGCCGCCGCTCTGGTCGCAGGCGGGCGTCTGGTCTTTTCCGTCGAGCATCCGATTTTTACGGCGCCCTCGCATCCGGGCTGGTCGCTCGCCCGTGACGGCGGCAAAACCTGGCCGATCGACAACTATCTGAGCGAAGGGTTGCGCCGCACCGATTGGCTCGCCGAAGGCGTGATCAAGTACCACCGGACCGTCGCGACCTATGTGAATTTGTTGATAGAACAGGGCTTTGTCCTGTCCCGGATCGTCGAATGGGGACCGACCGACGCGCAGGTGGCGGCAACCCCGTCGCTGGCCGACGAACGCGAGCGGCCGCCATTTCTGATCGTCGCGGCCGGCAATGATCAACGCTTGATCGCCGCACCGTAAACCGCAGCGGGGCCGGGCAAGGGCGTCCCGCGGCGGCGTTGGACAGCCCGAGCCGGTCCGCCATATAACCCTGGCGATGGGCAAGGTGCCGTTTGTCAAAATGCATGGCCTCGGCAACGATTTTGTCGTGCTTGATGCGCGCCGCGGGGGATTCAGGCCGGGGGCTGGAGACGTGCGGATCTTGGCGGATCGGCGCATCGGCATCGGCTGCGACCAGGTGATTGTGCTTGAACCGCCGCGCGATCGGCGCGCCCGGCTGTTCATGCAGATTCGCAATCCCGATGGCAGCAGCGCCGAAGCCTGCGGCAATGCCACGCGCTGTGTCGCCTGGCTGTTGCGCCGCGAGAGCGGAGAACGGCGCCTGCACATCGAAACGGTCGCCGGGCTGCTTGCCGCCGAGGTGCTCGACGATGACCGGGTCGCGGTCGATATGGGACCGGCGCGCACCTTATGGCGCGATATACCGCTGGCGCGGGAGATGGATACGCTGCACGCGGATTGTGCGCTTGGTCCGCTTGCCGACCCGGTGTGCACCAATATCGGCAACCCGCATGCCACGTTTTTTGTCGACGATGTCGAGACGATTGACCTCGCCAGGCTTGGCCCCGAACTCGAAAACCACCCGTTGTTTCCGCACCGCGCGAATATCGGCGTGGCGACGGTTCGCGACGATCGGCATATCCGGCTGAGGGTATGGGAGCGTGGCGCCGGCATCACCCGCGCTTGCGGCAGCGGCGCCTGTGCCGCACTGGTCGCCGCCAACCGGCGCGGGTTGTGCGATCGTGTCGCGCAGGTCGACCTCGACGGAGGCAGCCTCGATATTTGTTGGCAAAATGACGGGCATGTGGTCATGACCGGGCCCACCGCGTGGGTGTTCGAGGGTGCGTTCGACCCGGCCCGACTGGCGGGCGGTTGACGGGCGGCAATGCTGGCCAACGAAATCATCACTTTCGGGTGCCGGCTCAACGCCTTCGAGTCGGAGCGGATCGCCCGCGCCGCTGCGGCGGCCGGGCTCGAAGGCGCGGTCATCGTCAACACCTGCGCCGTCACCGCCGAGGCCGAGCGGCAGGCGCGACAGGCGATCCGCCGCGCGCGCCGGCTGCATCCCGAAGCCCGGATCATCGTTACCGGTTGTGCCGCCGAGATCACGCCGGATCGCTATGCCGCCATGTCCGAGGTCGATTGCGTTCTCGGCAACGAGGCCAAACTGCGCGCCGAGAGCTATGGTCGGATCGAGCCGCGCGCGGCCGCTCGGGCAGAAGAAACGCCGGCCGGCGCCGACAGCGTTAGCGTCCGGGCGCGGGCCGCTGTGCAAGTCCAGCAGGGCTGCGACCATCGCTGCACCTTTTGTGTCATCCCTTATGCCCGCGGCGCGAGCCGGTCGGTGCCGCCGGCGGCGGTCATCGCCGAGACGCGGCGGCTGGTTCGCAGCGGGTGCCGCGAGATCGTGCTGACCGGGGTCGATCTGACCGCCTATGGCGCCGATCTGGCGGCGCGCCCGAGCCTCGGCGGGTTGGTGCGCCAGGTTCTGGACCAGGTTCCCGAACTGCCGCGCTTGCGGCTGTCGTCGCTCGATCCGGCCGAGATCGACGACGAGCTGTGGGGTCTGGTTGCGCAAGAGCCGCGGCTGATGCCGCATCTGCATTTGTCGCTGCAGGCCGGCGACGATCTCATTCTCAAGCGCATGAAACGGCGCCATTCACGCGCTCAGGCAATCGCGGTGGCAGGTCGGGCGCGCACCCTGCGGCCGGAAATGGCGCTCGGCGCCGACCTGATCGCCGGCTTCCCGACCGAGACCGA
>JAJPIH010000356.1 GCA_021324875.1 Alphaproteobacteria bacterium | reverse complement strand
CCGACAGCGGCAGGCGGGTGGTCGGCGCCACCGAGCTTTCGATGCCGAGGGTCACGACGTCGACATCGAGCAGGATCGCGAGATCGGTGGTAACAATCTGCAGAAGATGCTCGAAGCTCTTTGCCTTGAGCAAGGTCAGCGCCGCCTTATGGATGCGGCATTGTCTGGCGAGGTTGCCGCGGCTCAGCGCGATCAGCTTCTTGTGTTCATCCTGGGTGCGGCGCAGATCGTTGCGCAAACGCTCGAGCATAAAATGCTGGAAGTCGAGCACCGAATCGCCGCTGTTGCGCACCGGTGCTTTCAGGAGCTGCAGGGCGTCGGGATGCCGATCGAGAAAATCGGGATGTTCGCGCAGATAGGCAATGACATCGGCGGCGCGGGTCGCAGCCGGCTGGCCGGGCGGCGGTTCGCCGCCGCCCAGCGGCTTTGGTTCTTCGTAGGGGCGATCGGCCAACACTGACCCCGCGTGATGTTGTTTGGCGACCGGCAAGCGGCGGCGGCCAATCCACCCTGCGCTTCGGCTTGCGCCGAGGCGCGCCACCTGCTGCCGGGTGCGGACCGTCGCCGGGCTGTTTGCCGCCCGAAACCTCTGGCTAAAGTGTAGCCGATGCCAATGCCCCGCGCCAGTTCCGAGGGAAGGGCGCCGGCCGCGACCGCCGGCCCGGCGCTCGACCAGCTGCGCGTGTTGCTGCCGCTGCCGCTGGCCGAAGCGCTTGATTACCGGGTGCCCGACGGGATGACCCCGCCCGCCGCTGGCAGTTTTGTCCGTGTCCCGCTCGGCGGCCGCACCCTGGTCGGCGTGGTGTGGGATGGCGAGGGGCCACAACACCCGCGCGGCTTTGCACCCGACCGGCTGCGACCGATCGGCGAGGCATTGCCGCTGCCGCCGTTGCCGTCGGCGTTGCGCCGGTTTGTCGAGCGCGTTGCCGCTTACACGATGGCGCCGCAAGGGGCGGTGCTGCGCATGGTGATGAGCGTCGAGGAAGCATTGCAGCCGCCGCGTCCGCGTCGCCTGTGCGCGCTGTCCGCCGCCGGGCGGTCGGCGCTGAGCGCGTCGACCGACGCGCCGCCCTTGACCCCGGCCCGAAGGCGGGTGCTCGAAACACTGCGCGACCGGCCGCTGCCGGTGACCGAGACGGCGCGGCTCGCCGCCTGCAGTGCCGCGACGGTGCGCGAGCTGCTCGCCCGCGGCCTCATCGAGGAGCGGCTTGTCACCCCCGAACCGGCGGCGCCGTCGGAACCCGGCTGGCGTCCGCCCGACGCCTCGCTGTCGGCCGAGCAGCGGGCGGCGGCGTAGGGGATTGAGCGCCAAATCGTCGCCGGCGGATACAGCGTCTGCCTGCTCGACGGCGTGACCGGTTCGGGCAAGACCGAGGTCTATTTTGCGGCCATTGCCGCCGCCCTCGCGGCCGGCCGCCAGGTGCTGGTGCTGCTCCCGGAAATTGCCCTCGGCGCGCAATGGCTCGAGCATTTCCGCCGCCGCTTTGGCGTGACGCCGACCGAATGGCATTCGGAGATCCCGCGCAGCCGGCGTCGCGACAATTGGCGCGCCGTCGCCGCCGGTCGCGCCCGGGTCGTGGTGGGCGCCCGCTCGGCGCTGTTTCTGCCCTTTGCCGAGCTGGGGCTGATT
Source organism: Alphaproteobacteria bacterium (assembly GCA_021324875.1). GTDB lineage: Bacteria > Pseudomonadota > Alphaproteobacteria > ATCC43930 > CGMCC-115725 > AP-15. Next base: position 3,967 of record JAJPIH010000356.1, on the reverse strand, counting down.
GTGGTCGATGAGGAGCACGACCCGTCCTACAAGCAGGAAGACGGGGTCGCCTACCAGGCCCGCGACATGGCGGTGCTGCGCGCCTTTCTCGGCGAGATCCCGGTGGTGCTGGTGTCGGCCACGCCATCGCTCGAGACCGTGGTCAATGCCGCGCGCGGGCGCTATCGCCGCGTCACCCTGCCGCATCGTCACGCCAAGGCGGCACTGCCGGCGGTGGCGCTCGTTGATATGCGCCGCGAAAGGCTGGAACCGGCCCGGTTTCTGTCGCCGCCGCTGGTGGCGGCGATGGCCGAAACCCTGGCTGCCGGCGAGCAGACGCTGTTGTTCCTGAACCGTCGCGGTTATGCGCCCTTGACCCTGTGCCGCGCTTGCGGCCACCGCTTTCAGTGTCCGAATTGCAGCGCCTGGCTGGTCGAGCACCGGTTCGTCGGGCGGCTTATGTGCCATCATTGCGGTCATTTCGAGCCGGTGCCGCCGCTCTGCCCGGAATGTATGAAGGCCGGTACGCTGGCGCCCTGTGGCCCGGGCGTCGAGCGGCTTGTGGAAGAGGTCAAGGCGCGCTTTCCGAGCGTGCGGTCGGCGCTGATGGTCAGCGACGTCATCAACACCCCGCGCGCCGCCGCCGAATTGGCCGCGGCGATGACCGCCGGACGCTATGATGTGCTGATCGGCACGCAGATCGTCGCCAAGGGCCACCATTTCCCGATGTTGACCCTGGTCGGCGTGGTCGATGCCGATCTTGGCCTGGTCGGCGGCGATTTGCGCGCCGCTGAGCGGACCTACCAGATCCTGCACCAGGTCGGCGGCCGCGCCGGCCGCGCCGAGCGCAAAGGCCGCGTGCTCATTCAGACCTTTATGCCCGAGCAGCCGGTCATGCAGGCGCTGGCGTCGGGCGAGCGCGACCGCTTTCTCGCCGCCGAGGCGCAAGCGCGGCGCGATGCCGGGTTGCCGCCCTATGGCCGGCTCGCGGCCTTGAACGTCAGCGCCGTCGACCCCGAGGCGGCCGATTTTGCCGCGAGCGCGCTCGCCCGCGCCGCCCCGCAGCTGCCCGGGGTCAGCGTGCTCGGCCCGGCCCCGGCGCCGCTGGCGGTGCTGCGCGGCCGCCATCGTCGTCGCTTCCTGGTCAAGGCCGGGCGCGCGGTGCAGATCCAGGCGGTGGTGCGCGAATGGCTGGCGCGCGTGCGCCTGTCGGGCGCGGTACGGTTACAGATCGACATCGATCCCTACAGTTTTCTGTAGAAAGATCTTGCGTTTCGGTTGCATTCTAAAGGCATAACGATGCTAAAAGATCAGGCGCATCCCCGAGCCCGGTCTCCGACGTGAACCCCCTAACATGACAACACTTCATCTGGTTCCGGACGATCTGCGTCAGCTTTACCATGTTCACGAATGGCGAAATGCGGCTGGTGTGCTTAAAGCTGCCTGCCCCGAAGAATGGAAGGACCTAATCGCGGTATTGCGAGAATTTCGGCTTCTCAAATCCGAGATTAGGGCACAGGGCGGTAATCGATCATTAATTTCTCGGCGACTAGATGGCGCTTTTTATGCGCGGGGTTGGCAGGAAAAAAACTTTTCAACAGCGATCTTGGTCGATAAACAACGATTCGAAAGCCCAACACATCATGTAGATTGTTTCAAGGGCCGAGTTGCACTCGAAATAGAATGGAACAACAAAGACCCGTTTTTTGATCGAGATCTCAATAATTTTAGGCTTCTGTTTGATCTGCGCGCAATAGACGTCGGGATCATCGTGACGCGAGGTTCGGAGCTGCAAAGAATTTTCAATCGTTTGGGCAAGGGCGCCTCCTACGGTCAGGCCACTACCCACCACGAGAAGCTCGTGCCCCGATTGGATGGGGGTGGAGGCGGAGGCTGCCCGGTGCTTACGTTTGCAATTTCAGAGCGGCTCTATGTCGAAGATCTCTAAGAGGTTCGTCGCTGTCGGGAGCTAGGGTCAGTTCCGCTTGTGACGATCAATGGTTCGCACTCGACTGCAGAATTATGGTTGTATGTCGGCCAGTTTGGACGATAGCCTTCAATTGCTTCGTCGCCCCACGATTGCCAGCCTTTCCGTCTACCTCTCGCAAAAATCTCGATCCTCGGACCCGGGCTACACGCTTCAATTATTTCATATTGTTCATCAGGCTTTCGGGAATGCTCGCGCTTCCGCGTGCCTAAATAATTCACTTGCTTTCTTCCTGGTTCCAATGTTCTTGCATTTTTCCCACGAATGCCGAAAAGTATTAACTCAGTCACATTACGGAAATAAAACCCTACACCACGCCCATCCGACCCGCCATCTTTCCGAAGTTTGTGCCAGACGATATTCGTTTTGTACTCAAAGCCCCATGCAGCCAAAACCCGCAAACCTTCGGGCAATAGAGCGTTCGGCACCCAAAGATACAGGTGCGCGGTTGGCGCTGCGATCTCCGAGACCGGCAACGAGAGAATCTCTTCTACCGAAAGGGTGTCGTATCGCGCAAGACGCCGGTGCTCCGGCGCCATCTTGCCGGTCCGATTGGCGAATCGCCAGGGAGGATCAGCAAGTATCGTCCCGAACCGCTGTCCGCCAGCGAATTCGCGCAGGTTGGCCCCACCGGTCCGAGTTGATGGCATCGATGCCGCGCGACTATGCCACCCAGATAATGGAAGCGAGGAAACGTGAATTAATGCGTCGACGTTCTGCCCCATGCTGATACCCTCCGGTCGTTCATGCTTAGTTCTCATATACCACCGCGCGAACCAATTGGTCAACGGCAATCTTAGCGTGAGCCTGCGGCCCTCAAAGGGCGTTAGGATATTAGCATCGAATGACCAAATCATGTGTGCCGGATGCTCCAATCAGTCCTAATAGTGGGTCCCGGGTGCCTTCGCGGATTTTCGTAATGACATCGATCCCTACAGTTTTCTGTAGCCGCGATCCGCCCGGTCTGCGCCGATCAGCCAGCCAAAGCCGATGGTTGCGCGGGGTTCAGGGCTGTGTTAGGGAACCGCGCGGCGGCTTTGCCCGGCAGGCGGTCGGGCGTGATCCGAAAATAGCAAGGGATGCTGCTGCGGCTTTGGAGCCGGCGCGGCGCTTGAGGGCTGTAGATTGGCTTCCGAGGCGACAGGGGTTTCAGCTCTGGCCGATCGCTATGCGACGGCGTTGTTCGACATCGCCGACGAGCGGCGCATGCTCGACGCGGTCGCCGCCGATCTGCGCCAGCTACGCGCGATGCTTGCCGACAGCGCCGATCTGATGCGCCTGGTCCGCAGCCCGATCCTGTCGCGCGCGGCGCAGGGGCGGGCGGTGACCGCGCTGGCCGAGCGCGCCGGATTGTCGTCGCTCGTGCGGGATTTTCTGGCGGTCGTCGCGCGCAATCGCCGGTTGTTCGCCGTCCCGGTGATGATCGAACGGTTTCTCGCGATGTTGGCCTTGCGGCGCGGCGAGGTCACCGCCGAGGTTGTCGCGGCGCAGCCGCTGAGCGAGGGGCAGATCAACGCGCTGAGCGAACATCTGCGGCGCACCGTCGGCCGCCGGGTCACGGTCGAAGCGCGGGTCGACCGGCGCCTGCTGGGCGGCATGGTCGTCAAAGTCGGCTCGCGCATGGTCGACGCCTCGATCGACGGCAAATTGCGACGATTGCAGCTGGCGATGAAGGCATAGCGGCCAAGGGGTTCAGGCAAAGGGGCTTACATGGAAATTCGCGCGGCGGAGATTTCGGCGATCCTCAAAGAGCAGATCGCCAATTTCGGCAGCGAAGCCGATGTCGCCGAGGTCGGCCAGGTGCTGTCGATCGGCGACGGCATCGCCCGGATCTACGGTCTCGACCAGGTGCAGGCCGGCGAGATGGTCGAATTCCCGAACGGCGTTCGGGGCATGGCGCTCAACCTCGAAAACGACAATGTCGGGGTCGTCGTGTTTGGCGAGGATACCGGCATCGGCGAGGGCGACACCGTCAAGCGCACCAATGCGATCGTTGATGTG
>JAJPIH010000131.1 GCA_021324875.1 Alphaproteobacteria bacterium | reverse complement strand
GATCGGCCACCACCGCGACGACCAAGTCGAAACCTACCGGCTGCGCCGCGCCGCGCAAAGCGGCCGCGACGGGCTTGCGGCGATGGCGCCGGTGCGCGAGACCGCCCACGGTCGGATCCTGCGCCCGCTGCTCGCTGTTCCCAAATCGCGCCTGTTGGCGACGCTGGCCGCCGAAAACCAGCCTTTCGTGATTGATCCGAGCAATTGCAATCCGGTTTTTGCCCGGGCGCGGCTGCGCGAGCACACCGAGCCCGCCGGCGGCCGCGGCGTGTTCGCCGCATTGAGCCGGCATGGTCGCGCGCGGGCCCGGCGCGAACACGCGCGCGACGCGCTGCTCGCGCGCGCCGCGGCCCTCCACCCGGCCGGGTTTGCGCTGCTCGACCGCGACGTGCTGGCCGAGGCCCCGCGCGAGACGGCGATGCGGGCGTTATCGGCGCTGGTCGGCGGTCTCGGCAACCGTCCCTACCCGCCGCGCCGCCGCAGTGTCGAGCGGCTGTTTGACACGCTGCTCGGGACCGCGCGCGGCGGCCGCGTGCTGGCGGGCCTGCGCTTTGTGCCGTGGCGGCGCCGGTTTTTGGTGCTGCGCGAGCTGGCCGCGGCGGCGCCGCCAACCCGGATTGAACCGGGCGCATCGCTGCTGTGGGACGGGCGTTTCCAGATCAGCGCGCCCGCCACGGCGCCCCTTGTCTGGGTGCGCTATCTCGGCAGCGATGGCGTGGCCGAGCTTCACCGGTGCACCGCGGAGCTGCCGGCGCGCGGTCTGCCGCCGCTGGTTCATCCGGTATTGGCGTCGCTGTGGGACCCGACCGGGCTCGCCGCAGTCCCCGCTCTCGGCTTCCGGCGGCCGGGTGTTACAGCGCTGCCGCAGCCGGTTTTTGCCCTCGTCAATTGTTTGTCCCGGGCGCGCTTCGCAGTTGTTTAGCGCATCGCGCCGCTTATGTTTTGACTGAGTGAAATCGGTCGCAGACCGGGGCCGAAGGGCGTAGGGTTGTTCGGCAAGGCCGGGCCGGCGCGGTACGGAAAGGCGTGGGTCGTGAATAATTTCGGCAAGAATCTCGCCCTTTGGATCGTAATCGGGCTGCTTCTCGTCGCGCTGTTCAACCTGTTCCAAACATCTTCGAGCCACGGTCCGCAATCGACGCTGGCCTTCTCCGACTTTGTCAACGACGTCAATCGCGGACAGGTCGCCGACGTCACGATCCAGGGCAACACGATCAGCGGCCACTTCACCGACAGCCGCGCCTTCACGACCTATGCGCCCAACGATCCCAGCCTTGTCGGCCGGCTGATCGACAAGGGGGTCCGAATCACCGCCGCCCCGGTTGACGACAATGTGCCCTCGCTGTTCGGCGTGCTGATCTCGTGGTTCCCGATGCTGCTGCTGATCGGCGTGTGGATCTTTTTCATGCGCCAGATGCAGGGCGGCGGCGGCCGCGCGATGGGCTTTGGCAAAAGCCGGGCGCGCCTTTTGACCGAAAAAGTCGGCCGCATCACCTTTGAGGATGTGGCCGGCATCGACGAGGCCAAGCAGGAGCTCGAGGAGATCGTCGAATACCTGAAGGACCCGCAAAAGTTCCAGCGGCTCGGCGGCAAAATCCCCAAGGGCGTGCTGCTGGTCGGCTCGCCCGGGACCGGCAAGACGCTGCTGGCGCGGGCGATCGCCGGCGAGGCCAACGTGCCGTTTTTCACGATCTCCGGCTCCGACTTTGTCGAAATGTTTGTCGGCGTCGGCGCCAGTCGGGTGCGCGACATGTTTGAGCAGGGCAAGAAGAATTCGCCCTGCATCATCTTCATCGACGAGATCGATGCGGTCGGGCGTCACCGCGGCGCCGGTCTGGGCGGCGGCAATGACGAGCGTGAGCAGACCCTGAACCAGCTGTTGGTCGAGATGGACGGGTTCGAGGCGAATGAAGGCGTGATCCTGATCGCCGCGACCAACCGGCCGGATGTTCTCGACCCGGCGCTGTTGCGCCCGGGGCGGTTCGACCGCCAGGTGGTCGTGCCGAACCCCGATGTGGTCGGGCGCGAGAAAATCCTCAAAGTGCACATGCGCAAGGTGCCGCTTGCCGCCGATGTCGACCCCAAGATCATCGCCAGCGGCACCCCGGGCTTCTCCGGCGCCGATCTCGCCAATCTCGTCAACGAGGCGGCCCTGATGGCGGCGCGCCGCGGCAAACGCTCGGTCGCGATGAGCGAATTCGAGCAGGCCAAGGACAAGGTCATGATGGGCGCCGAGCGGCGCTCGATGGTGATGACCGAGGACGAAAAACGTCTGACCGCCTACCACGAAGCCGGCCATGCGCTGTGCATGCTCTATGCCGAAGGGCATGAACCATTGCACAAGGTGACGATCATCCCGCGCGGCCGCGCCCTGGGCGTCACGATGTACCTGCCCGAGCGCGACAAATACAGCCAGTCCAAGCTCGAAATCAAAGCCATGTTGGCCAGCCTGTTTGGCGGCCGTATCGCCGAAGAGTTGATCTTCGGGCCCGATCGGGTCACCACCGGCGCGGCCGACGATATCCGCCGCGCCACGCAACTGGCGCGGCGCATGGTGACCGAGTTCGGCTTCAGCGAAAAGCTGGGACGGCTGCGCTATGCCGAGAACGAGGAGGAGGTGTTCCTCGGTCATTCGGTAACCCAGCGCAAGAATGTTTCCGAAGCGACCGCAAAGCTGATCGACGAGGAAATCCGCCGCCTGGTCGACGAGGGCGAAGAGACCGCGCGGGCGATCTTGACCGCGCGCATCGATGAACTCCACGCCCTCGCCAAGGGGCTGCTCGAATACGAGACCCTGACGGCCGACGAAATCCGGCGGATCATCAAGGGCGAGCGGATCGTCCGCGAAGGGACCACCAGCCCAAGCCCGCAGACCGACGACCCGCGCGCGGGTCGGCGCAGTTCGGTGCCGCCTTCCGGCCGGCCGGCCGGGCTTGAACCCGAGCCGCAGCCCGGCACCTGAGGCGGGCCGCGTAGAGGCGCTGGCGGCGGCTGCGCTGGGCCGCCGCGACCCAAAAACGAAACAGTAATCGCACCGCCCGAGACATTTGACACAGTCGTGTATTTCGTGTAAATTGCTCAATTGACCAGTTATATTTAATTATCTCCGGGTGGTTGGATGGCGCGGAAACTATTCGGCACCGACGGCATCCGCGGTACTGCCAACATTGAGCCGATGACCCCGGAAACGGCTCTAAAAATTGCCATTGCCGTCGTCGAATGTTTTAAAAACGGGGCGCACAAGCATCTGGTCGTGATCGGCAAGGACACGCGCCTTTCCGGTTACATGCTTGAGCCGGCATTGACCGCCGGGTTTGTGACGATGGGCATGGATGTCGTGCTGGTCGGCCCGTTGCCAACCCCGGCGATCGCGATGCTGACCCGCAGCTTGCGCGCCGATCTCGGGGTCGTCCTGTCGACCTCGCACAATCCCTATTTCGACAATGGGATCAAGTTGTTCGGGCGCGACGGCTACAAATTGTCGGACGAGATCGAGCACAAGATCGAAACGTCTCTGGTCAAGGGT
>JAJPIH010000392.1 GCA_021324875.1 Alphaproteobacteria bacterium | reverse complement strand
GTGGCGACGCTACCGGCGAGCAATCGCTCTGGAACGGCTACGGGCGCCGCTTTATCAGCGGTTATGTGCCGTGCGCCAGCGCCGAAGATCACACGACATTGCGCGGTCGCTACCTAGAAGACGTGGAGGTGACCGCCGAGGGCGAACTGAAGACGTTCGACATGCTCGCCTGCGAGGACCGCGAGCCGGTCGGCGACGACAATTGGCGCGGCATCCGAGCGCTCGGCGTGCTGAAGGGCGATATCGACAATCTCGGCGAACTGTTCCGAGTTGGCCTCGGCAATCCGACCTTCGCCAAGACCGCGGCATTGTCGCGCCAGGTCAACGGCTTTTTCACGATTTACTTGCCCTGGCTGCTGTCGCGCGAGTTCCCCAGCATCTACACCGTCTTCGCCGGCGGCGACGATTTCTTTTTGATTGGGCCGTGGCGCAGCGTGCAAAAGCTTGCCGCGCGCATGCGCGACGACTTCGCAAGTTACGTCGCGCAGAATTCGCAGATTCATTTCTCGGCCGGGATCATCGCCGAGAAACCGGGGGCACCGGTCGGCGCGCTCGCCGATCTGGCCGAAAACGCGCTCGATGCCGCAAAGGAATGGCCGAATAAAGCGGCGCCAAAAAAGAACGCTGTCACCTGCTTTGGTGAGACTGTCGCGTGGAGCGAGTGGCCAGAGCTGGAAGGAGAATTGGACAAGCTTGGTACGCTGATCGCCGATTCAGACCTCAGCCGCGGCTATGTCTATCGCCTGTTGCAGTTCATCGACATGCGCAAAGCCGAGCAGAATGGCCGTGCCGAAGCCGCGATCTGGCGCGCCCGGCTGAAATACGCGACGCGCCGCTTTGTCGTCGATAAACAGCGCCATCTGAAAGAGGAAGCCGATCGCCAACGTCGTTTCACGGATATCGTTACGCCTATCGCCCACGCAATCGACAGCTTGGGCTCGGCTTACCGGATAGCTCTGTTTAATCACCTTTATCGCATGCGCGACCGATAGGAGGGGTCATGCAATCAAGACAGGGCCGGGACGACAGGCGACCGCCACCCCAAGCGCCAGTGATCAATGTTTCGCGCATCGTCTTCGGCAAAGAGATCAACGCAAAACTTTATTCCGACATTGCTGAGGAGGCGGCGAAAGCCGTCGCAGGAGACAAGCACGGGAATAAGAATAAACCCTCTCAGCTGCGCCGGTTCTACGACGAGCTGCTTGCACTGCAAGACAAAGTCGGTTCCGAGAAGGAGCGCTTCGATCAGTACTTACCCTTTATCCAGATGCTGAAGGCAAAGGTCGCCTACGCAAAAGGGCGCGATAAGGTGGATGAAGCCTTTTGCGCTCTATTAAATCGCGTGATCGACCAGGCCGATAACTTTCAAAAACTCAAACAGGCTCGCCTGTTCATGGAGGCCTTTATGGCCTTTTACAAAGTGCATGGCCCGAGGGATTGAGGACGACGGCAATGGAATTACAGTTGCTAAAAATCCAGAAATTGCAGGGCGAGCTCGAATTAATGTCCGGGCTGCGCATCGGCGCGTCGGAAGGCGAGATCCGCATCGGCGGGGTTGACAATCAGGTCATCCGCCATCCTTACACCGACGAACCCTACATTCCGGGTTCGAGCCTCAAGGGCAAAGTGCGCAGCCTGCTCGAGTGGTTGAGCGGCGCGGTGCAGCCGCAGCCGCTGGGTTTCAAAGATATCGGCCGGGCCGACCTCGTCAAACCGATCCTGCAATTGTTCGGGGTCGGCGGCGGCGACCCGCTCGACGACAAGCAAGCGGCCGAGTTGGGCCCGACGCGGCTCGCCTTTTGGGACGCACCGTTTGCCGACCAATGGCGCAGCAAAATCGAGCGCAGCAATTATTTCTGGGTCGAGGTCAAGACCGAAAACCGCATCGACCGCATCCGCGGTGTTGCAGAACATCCGCGCCAAACAGAACGCGTGCCAGCCGGCGCGGTCTTTGACTTCAGCGTGTCGATCAAGGTCCTCAATATCGATGCCGATGACGGCGGCGAATTGCGGCGGATCTTGTACCGCGGGCTGCGGCTTCTGGAGCTCGACAGTCTCGGCGGCTCGGGTTCGCGCGGCTACGGCAAAGTGAAGTTCCGCGACCTCAAACTCGACGGCGTGCCGGTCCAGGCTGAATTCGAGTCGCTCGACCCGTTCTCGGCATGACCACGCTGAAATTCACCTTGCGGCCGCGCAGCGCTTTCGCCACGCCGCTGGCCGGCGACACGCTGTTTGGCCAGCTCTGCTGGGCGGCGCGCGAGCGGTTCGGCGAGTCCGGCCTCAAGGAATTGCTCGACGGCTATGTTGACGGACGGCCGTTTCTGGTTGTCTCCGACGGCTTCCCGAGCGGGCTGTTGCCGCGGCCGACCGCACCCGACTTCGCGCTCGGTCTCGCCGCGGGCGACCCAGCGCTACGCAAACAGGCGCGGACTCTTCGCTGGCTGCCGGCCGATCGCGCCGACCAGCCGATCGCACGCTGGATGAAGGAAGCCACCGCATCCGATACGGTAAAGGCGCTGGTTCTGACCCAGAACACGATCAACCGCTACACCGGCACCACCGGCGAGGGCCTGTTCGCGCCACGGCAAGTCGACCGCAGCTTTTACTGCGCAAAAGCCCGGCTCGATCTTTATGCCGTGATCGACCAACGGCTCTCGGCGGATGCGCTGCACCAACTGCTCGAGGATGTCGGCGCTCACGGCTACGGCCGCGATGCGACAACCGGGCTCGGAAAATTCCAGGTCGAACAACCCGCCGAGATCTCGTGGCCGGGACGAGCAAGCCGTCATTGGGTGACCCTCGCGCGCTGTCGGCCCAATCCGCAGGAGCTCATCGCCGACGGCTGCTATTACGCGCCGCTGACCCGGTTCGGCCGGCACGGCAATATGGCGGCAGTGACAGGGCAGCCGTTCAAGCGGCCGATCCTGATGGCTGCGACCGGCGCGCTGCTGCAGTCGCGCGAACCGGTTAATTGGGCTTATCATGGGCGCGGGCTGGGCGGCAGCGCCGATCCGCTCTCCAATGTCATTCCGGAGACCGTGCATCAAGGCTATGCGCCAGTGGTGCCGCTGCGTCTGGAGCCTTCTCAATGATCCGCTTCAGCGAAACCGTGCCGCTCGTATTGACGCCGCTGACCCCGATCCATATCGGCTGCGGCGAGGACTTCGAGCCGACGAATTATGTTATCGACAACGGCGTTCTTTATGGCTTCGAACCCTCCCGGCTCGGCCTGACCTCAGAGGACCGCGAACGCCTGATACAATGCGCGGACAGAGCGGCCGACGCCGCAGTGCGTGGAGTGCAGCAGTTCTTCCACGAACGCCGCCATCAGTGCCGTGCCATCAGTCATCTCGCCCTCCCGGTGGCGATAGGCGTCGCGCAACGGTACGAGCGACGCATTGGCCAGGTTGCCCAACGTGAATCCGGCGGCCGCACCGTCATCAACCGACTTGAGATCGAGCGAACCGCGCATCATCCTTACAGTGGTAAGCCGTACCTGCCGGGATCAAGCATCAAGGGCTCGGCGCGCACCGCGTGGCTCAACGCGATGGACAACATCCCGCCTATCCGATGCAATCCGGGTCAGCCACCGAGAAAAAGTGCCTCCGATCTAGAGAAGGAGATTCTCGGCGGCAGCTTCGTGTCCGATCCGTTTCGTCTGGTCGAATTTGCCGATGCGGCAGGCGCCGATCTCAAGAGCCGGGTTGTTTTCGCGGTCGATCGCCGCAAGTCCGATGGAAAAGAGAACAATGTCGCAATACGGGAGGTAATTGTCGCCGGTCAGCACCGCGCCGCCCAGGGCGAAATCCGCTTCAAGATGCGACCGCCATCCTCCGATCCCAGCCATGCGCCGCGCGTCGAAAAGTGCATTGGAGATTTCGCTGTGCTCGCTCGTGCCTGCAATCGATTTTATCGCCGCCGGTTGGAGGTCGATCTTGAAGTGTTGACCGGCTTGGGCGAAACGCAGTGGGCCGAGGCGTTCCGGTCACTGATCGCCACGCTTAAGCCGGCGCTTGACGAGGGACGGGCGATGCTATTGCGGGTCGGTCGCCACAGCGGTGCGGAGAGCGTCACGCTCGAACGCCACCGCTGGATCCGTATCATGGAGGGCCCCGGCAAGGCCCATTGGGCGCATGACGCGACGACAATTTGGCTCGCCGCCGATCGCGAAGACGCCCGTACCGGCCTGCGCCTGTTCGGGTGGCTATTGTTGGAGCGTGCCGACGATTTGCTCGCTGAGGACACGTTGAGCCGCTGGTGCGCGGCCGAGAAAACGACGCCTGCCGAAACCAGTAGGGTTGCGGAAGGATCGGACGAGCCAACCCGCGGGCCTCGACACGCGCCGGATGAGATGGTCTGGCCTCAGGCGCGGCTGCAATACAACCGGCAAAACGGAACGCTGACGGCCTTTGGCCCGCAAAATACCCGGGCCACGGCGCTCGGGCCGAGAGGAACCGAGCTCTTTACCAGCTTGCCCGCAGATGTGCAGCGTCGGATTCAATCGAACCCGTACAGCGTTCGCGTCGTCGCGCGGGTGCGCGGCCCCGAATTGCTGGCGGTCGAGCTCGGGTCGTGACGACCACACTAGCCGGAATTGTCGAACCAGGCCAGCGGATCATGCTGCAAGCCGGCATTGTCCTGCCGGTGGCGCGCTATCGGCTCAGCTTCCGCATGCAGGATCCGCTGCGGCTGCCGCAATATGCGGGCTCGCTGTTGCGCGGCCAGTTTGGCGCGGCATTGCGGCGCACCGCTTGCATCACCGGGGCGCCCGAATGCCGGCCTTGCCCGCTCTATCGCAGCTGCCCCTACCCGGCGGTCTTTGCGACACCGGCGCCCCCGACCCATGCCCTGCAGCGCTTTAGCGAGGTGCCCAACCCCTATGTGATCGAGCCGCCGCCCTTCGGCTTGCGCGAGGTCGCGGCCGGCGAGAGGGTCTCGTTCGGCCTGGTGCTGGTCGGCCGCGCGCTCGAGCAATTGCCGCTCCTCGCCTATGCGTTCGAGCGCGCCTTTGCCCACGGCATCGGCCGGGAGCGCGCCCGCGGGCACCTCGAAGACATCGCCTTCGAAGCGGCGCAGCAAGCGCAATCGGTGTGGGACGCGGCAAACGCGCGCATCGCCGCGCACGCAGCGGCGCTGACCCTTCCCGCCCTGCCGCGGGTGGAGAGGATCACCTTGCGCATCACCACCCCGCTGCGCCTGCAATACCAGGGCCGCGCGATCCCGCCCCAAGGGCTGCGCCCGCGCACGCTCTTTACCGCACTTCTGCGCCGCGTCGCGCTGTTGTTCGAGCTGCATGCGGGAGTGCCCGGCCTGGCGGGCGACGCCCGGCGGCTGGCGGCATTGGCCGACCGGCTTGCCGATGAGCGTCAGCTGCGCTGGCGTGACTGGACCCGTTATTCGAGCCGCCAGCAGCAGCAAATGACCCTCGGCGGGGTCGTCGGCGAATGGCGGCTCAGCGGCGCGCTCGACGAATTGCTGCCGTGGTTGTGGCTCGGCCAGTGGCTGCATGTCGGCAAGAACACGACCATGGGCCTGGGCCACTACGTGTTGCAATGGTGAACTACACCGGCATGCGGCATGGCCGCTGGACAACGGCGCAAACCAGGCGGCCGCCGGCGCAAGGCTGAACGGTGCGCGATGGACGCGACGCGAGACGCCTGGCGCGAGGTGCTGATCGTCACCGGCGGGATGACGCCGCAGGTCGTGACCGAGACGGTCTACGCCCTCGCCAAGCGGGCGCCCGATCCGCTGATTCCGGCCAAGATCGTCTGCGTCGTCACCGGCGGCAGCCGCCAACGCTTTGGCGCGCCGCTCGCCGAAGCGCTTGCCTCCCTTTGCGACGAACTCGGCATCGCCGCCGCATGGGGGCGGCGACCGTCCCCGCCAGCCCCGCCGAACCCTGCGCCGGGCCTGATGATCGAGGTGTTGTGCGATGCCGATGGCGGTGTGATCGATGACATTCGCAGCGATGGCGACGCCACCCGCTTTGCCGATTTCGTCTCGCAAATCGTCCGCCGTGAAGCGCTCGATCCGGGTGCGCGCATCCATCTCTCGCTCGCCGGCGGCCGCAAAACGATGAGCTTTCACGGCGGCATGGCGATGAGCCTGTTCGGCCGCCCGCAGGACGAGCTGTTGCATGTTTTGGTCCACCCGCCCGATTTTGAACAATGCCCGGAATTCTGGTTTCCGACCCGAGACAGTCTGCCGCTCCGCGCCGGTGACGGCCGTATCCTCGACGCCCGCGATTGCGACATCGAGGCCGCGCTGATCCCGTTCATCCGGCTGCGCGATTTCCTGCCACAAGGGCTGGCCGGCCGGGTTCTGGACTATGCCTCTTATGTCCGGCAGCTCAATGCGGTGCTCGGGGCAACACCGCTATCGCTCGAGCTGGTCACCAGCGAATGCCGGGTGCGCATCGCCGATATCGACGAGTTCACGCTGCCCCATACCGAGTTTGCGCTTTATCAGCTGATGGCCGAATGGCGGCGCGACGGTTGCGCGGGGGCCGGCCCGGACGGGGTCGGGCCGAAACATCGCGGCTGGTTGACGGCCGAGATGTTCGAGTGCCCCGCGGCCTTTACGCCAAACCCGGTCGAACGCTACATCGCGATCTATACCGACACCTTCCGCGTTGGCACATTGCGCGCCGGCGACATCGTCAATCGCATCACGCCGAGCCCGACCAACGGCACGCAGCGTTCGGGCAACAGAAAACACTTCCGCGAATGGAAATCGCGACTGAACAGGGCCTTGCAAAAGCGTCTGCATCATGCCGCGCTCGCCGAGCGCTTGGGGGCGCCGCTGCAGCCGGTGAAGGTGCGGCCCGGCAACCGCGTGGTCTTTGGCCTGCACCTCGATCCCGGCGCGATCGTGATCCTGACCGATGAGCCCCTCGGGAGGGAAAGCGCGCAGTGAAGGCGGTTCAGATGCACCGCCATCGCTTCAATCGCCGTCGCCGGCCGGCCGGCTCGACGACGAGCGCCATCTGCAATGGCGCGATTAGACCGGCTATTCGAGCCGCCAGCAGCAGGCGCCGACTTTGGAAGGTGTTGTCGGCGAATGGCAGCTCAGCGGCGCGCTCGACGGGCTCTTGCCCTGGTTCTGGCTCGGCCAGTGGCTGCATGTCGGCACGAATACGACGATGGGCATGGGGAGGTACGATTTGACATGGTGACGACGCATGACGAATGAGCAGACGAAGGTTCACCGGCTAGTTACCTTTCTCGGGACCGGAAAATACCAGCCGACGATCTATGCGCTCGGGGAGCGTCGGGCCGAAACCACGCGTTTTGTTTGCTGCGCTCTGGCCGAGCTGCTGGAGCCGGCCGAAATCGTCGTGCTCGCGACCGAGCAAGCCGAGAACTCCCACGGCCCCACTCTGAGGGAAGCGCTCAATGATGCGAGATTTTCCCCCCGATTTGAACCGATCCCGTTCGGTGAAAACCCCGAGCAACAACGGCAGCAATTCGAGATAATCAAGACCCAATTGCGCGGCAGCGCGGGCCCGGTGATGCTCGACATCACCCACGGCTTCCGGTCTTCGCCGTTTTTCGCTGCCGCTATCGCCTCGTTTGTCCGCGCGGTCGACGAGGACCCGCTGGATTTACGCGTGTGCTACGCCGGAGCGCTTAACGCTGAAGGCACGGGGCTGACGCCGATCTGGGACTTAAGCGAATTCGTAAACCTCCTCGACTGGACGCAGGCGATCATGCTGTTTCTGCGCACCGGACGATCGGCGCGGGTTGCGGAGCGAACAGAAAGCTTTGGGCGAAGGCTTGCGCGCGAGTCGAGCGGTGTTGGACCGGGACCTAGCCTGCGCAGGCTGGGTGCGACATTGCGCGAGTTCGGGGCCAATCTCGAAACCGTGCGCGTCGGTGATCTGCTTCTGGGGAAAACCGGCTCAGCCGCGGCGATGTGCGACGCAATCCGGACGGCACGCGAAAGCGCCACCGCGATCCCGCCGCTTGCAGACGTACTCGATCGGCTCGAACGGGAGATGTTGTCGCCGCTGCTCGGCGCTGCCGACCATCTGGCGGACGAGGCCGGTCATCGCGCGCTCGGCGGCCTCGCCCGACTCTATCTCGAAATGGGGCGGTGGGCCGAAGCCGCGGCCGTGGCGCGGGAGGGATGGATCACGCGCCATGCGACGCCCGCCGCCGCCTTTGGCGGCCGCAACCAGGGCCGGCCCAGCGTCGACGAGAGTGCGCGGCGCGATGCGGAAGATCGGTGGAACGCCGAGGACGGCGACGCTGCACGGCGCATTGCCGCAGTACGCAACGACATCGAGCACGCCGGGTTCAAGGTTCAGCCGAGAGCAGCGGACAGTTTACGGCGGGATCTGCGCAGACTGGTCGACGAGTTCGCCGCGCTGCCGCCGGCAGCGGCGCGCGTGACGAACGCCGGCCAAAGCCCGGTGTTTGTCAACCTGAGCAACCATCCCAGTGCCGATTGGAGCCAGGCGCAGCGACAGGCGGCGTTAGCGTTGCAAGGCGCGCCGGAAATCAGGGACCTGCCGTTTCCCGAGGTCCCGCCGGAAGCGGGTACGGCCGACATTGAGGCCCTCGCCGACCGGGTGGTCGACCAACTCAAAAGAGAGTTTCCCGGCGCCACATACGCCATGGTGCAAGGCGAATTCACCTTGGCCCACGCACTCGTCCGGCGCCTCCAACAGAAGGGCATCGTCTGCCTCGCGGCCACCACCCGCCGTGACGTGGTCGAGCAGACCCCCGGCGCCAAGACGACCCGCTTCGAATTCGTCCGCTTCCGCGAATACGGCTGAAGGGTGGCCCGATCGCCGCGGCAAGCTTGCGGCGCCAAAACGACGCCGGCGGCGCTGCCTATATCGCTGCCATGCCGCGCAGCCTCTATCGCGTCGCCTGCGACATCCGCCACCCGCACCGCCGCGCCCGGGCGCTAAAGATCGTGCGCGCCTGTGCCCCCCGCGGCCGGCAATCGGTGCGTAGCGGAAATCGGCGCGGAAATCCTGGCTCGAACCGGGTGAGCGCGCTGCCCTCCAACATGGTTTGCGGCGGGCCGTCGATGCCGGCGAGGACAGCGTGCTGTTCGTCCGCCTCGACCCGCAGATGAAGCCGCCCACCCTGGGCATCGCCGGGTCTCCGGCGCTGGCGGATCCTTCCTTCTTTTTGGTCGGCTGAAAAATGGCGACACTCTATCTCGATCGGCGGGGGGCGGCGCTCGATGTCGAGGCCGGCAGCCTGACCGTGCGGCTCGGCGGCGAAATCGCCACCCGCATCCCGCTCGCCCCGCTCGAACGCGTCGTGCTGCGCGGCGAGGCGGTGCTGTCGACGCGCGTGCTCGCCGAATTGTGGCGGCACGATATCGGGCTGTTGCTGTTGGCGGGGCGGCATGGCGAGGCCACCGCGCGCCTGGTCGGGCGTCCGCATGACGATGTGGCGCTGCGCCTGGCGCAATACCGGCGGGCGAGCGACGCCGCGGCCCGCGACGAGGCGGCGCGCGCCATCGTCGCCGCCAAGCTTGCCGCCGAGGGGCGGTTGCTGGGGCGCGCGCTCGAGGTTCGCCCCGACCGCCGCAAGCCCCTGACCGACGCGATCGCGAGCCTCGAGCGCGTGCAGGCGCGGATCGCTAAAGCCGGCGAAGGGCTCGATCGCAACGCGTTGAATGGGCTCGAAGGCGCCGGCGCGGCGGCTTATTTCCGCGCCTATGCGACATTGTTTCCCGATGCCCTGGGGTTCGCGCGGCGCCGTCGCCGGCCGCCGCCCGACCCGGTCAATGTCTGCCTGTCCCTGGGTTACACCTTGCTGCACCACGAGGCGGTGCGCGAGGCGCAGGTGGTCGGGCTCGACCCGTTGCTCGGCTTTTTGCACGTCCCCGAGCGCGGCCGTGAATCACTGGCTTCCGACCTTATCGAGCCGCTGCGGCCGCATGTCGATGAATGGGTGTGGCGCCGCTTTGCCGGGCGCGAGCTGCGGCTTGAGCATTTCTCGCATGAGCGCGGCGGCGGCTGCCTGCTGGGCAAGGCCGGGCGCCGCCTGTTCTACGATGCTTTCGAGCCGTTTTGCGCCGGGCTGCGGCGCTTGCTGCGGCGCATGGCGCGCGGTCTGGCCGCCGATCTGCGGCGCTCCGCGGCGGCATGACCAGGTTGCGGCCGCTCGCTGTCGGTCACGGCGCCGCGGCGGTGCGCGGGCCGGCGGCTGATCGACTGATCGTTCGGTCCGCAACGCCAATCAGACCGGGTTGCGCCGCCGCGCGCGAATTCCCGGTCGGACCGATGCCGCAACCGAACACGCCGCGCTTCAATTTCGTCCGCTTCCACGAATACGCGTGAAGGGTCGCGCGATCGCCGCGGCAAGCTTGCGAGCCAGGATCGCGGCCGCCGCCGCGATTATATGCGCATAATGCCGCGCAGCCTCTATCTCGTCGCTTACGACATCTGCGACCCGCGCCGGCTCGCCCGGGCGCTGAAGATCGTGCGCGCCTACGCCACCGGCGGCCAGAAATCGGTGCATGAATGCTGGCTCGAGCCGGGCGAGCTCGCCGCCCTGAAACACGATTTGCAACGGGTCATCGATCCCGGCGAGGACAGCGTGCTGTTTGTCCGCCTCGACCCGCGGATGAAGCCGCGCACCCTGGGCATCGCTCGGGCGCCGGTCGACCCGTCGTTCTTTTTTGTCGGCTGAAAAATGGCGAAGCGCGATTGGGGTCGGCGGAGGAGGGCCTTCGATATCGAGGCGGGCCACTGCCTCGCCGCCGATCTGCGGCGCCGGGCGCAACCGGCATGACCGCGCTGCGGCCGCTCTATGTCGATCACGGCGCTGCGGCGGTGCGTCTTGAAGGCCCGGCGCTGATCGTCGAACAGCCGGAATGCGCCGCCGGCCGCTTTCCGTTGCGGCTGCTGTCCCGGGTCGTCGTGCGTGGCCCGGTGCCCTGGTCGATGGAGGCGCTCTTTGCCTGTCTTGAGCAAGGCGTCCCGGTCACGTTTCTGTCGCTCGACGGGGCGGTCGTCGGGCTCTGTCTGGGCCGCGACCGTCCCGAGGAAACGCTGACGATGCTGCTCGACCGATTGCTCGCCGAACCCGGCTGGGTCGAGGTCTATCAACGCTGGCGCCGCGCCGCCGAGCGCCGCGCGATTATCGAAGTGGTGCACCGTCTGGCATTGCCGGCCGGGATCGATTTGCGCCCGGAAATCGTCCGCACACTCGCGGCGGCGCAAATGCCGGGCGGCGACACGCCGGGAGCGCGCTCGGCGATGCGGCGGCTCGACGGGTATTTGTGCGCCCATCTGGGCGAGCTGTTCGCGCGGGCCGGCGTGCCGCTGCAATACCGCGGCGGTCGCGGCTCGCCGCTCGATCTGAGGCCGGCTTTCAGAGGCGCGTTGCGGTGGTATTTGTGGTTGCCGCTGCGCCGTTGGCTGGAGGTGCGGCAACGCCATCCGGAGCCGCGTGGCGGGGCAAATGCGGCGCGGCGCCGGGCGGCCGCCCAATACGAGGCGGCGGCGCCGCAGATCGCCGCCCGCTTTCGCCGCTTGCTGGCTTCGCTCGACCGGTTGCTGCGGGAAGAAGTGCGGTGAAGCCCGCAAACGCCTGGCTGATCTGCTACGACATCGCCGAGCCCCGCCGGCTGGCGCGGGTGTGGCGCGCGGTCAAGGAGTTTGGCGTGCCCCTGCAATACTCGGTGTTCTGGGCGCGGCTCGACGAGGCCGGTGCGGCTGCGGCGCTCAGCTCGATCGCGCGCCGGATCGACCCGCGGCGCGACGACGTCCGCTTTTATCCGCTGCCGGAGAATGTGCAGATCAGCGGGCTCGGCCGCGATGTGGTGCCGCTCGGGGTCGATTTCGGCGATCCGGTCTTGCGCCGTTTTCGGCGCTAGCATGGTCGCGCGGCGCCGGTTGTGCTATTGTTGGGCGGGGCCTGCGGCGACGCGGGCCGAGACACCTGGCGCGCCGCCGCCGATATTTGACAAGTGTATGCGCAACCGCTTGATCGCGCGTCCCGAATCGGCACGAGGAGTTCAGCACTGGCCCTGAAAGCAAAGGGATTGAGAC
>JAJPIH010000210.1 GCA_021324875.1 Alphaproteobacteria bacterium | reverse complement strand
CGAGATATGCGAGAATTGGGTCTGCTCGAACGCCATGCCGGCGGCACCCCCGGTCGTATCGCAGACCGCATAGATGTCGCTGTCGAGGACGTAATTGAACTGGCAAGCCCCTGCCAATGAATTGCTGCTGTTGTTATTGACCACCAGGTGGTCGATCTTGATCGAATTCTGGGCGTCGGAAAAATCGGGGCGGCCGAGGATTAACGCGTAGCCGGTGGTATTGGCTTCGATGTTCAGATTCCCCTCTTCTTTGAAATAAAAGCACCCGGTTGGTGAAGACGGAGTGCCGCCGGAGCATTGAATTTGCAGGGTTGGTCCGTTGGAGATCGCGCGCCCATCGATGGTGGCGCCGCGCGAGATCAAGCGAAACCCGGCGCTTGCTTGACCCGCATAGTCAACGACCAGGCCGGCGGTGATTTTGTAGGTGCCGGACGGCAGATGGACCGGCCAATTGTGGGTAATCGCGGCATTGATCGTGCTTTGGATGGCGTTGGTGTCGTCGTGGACATCGTCACCGACCGCACCATTGCAGCGCACATCGATCCACGGGCGTCCCGAGCACATCAAGGCATCGCCGCCGAGTGTGGCGGTGCCTGTCGTCGACAAGGTGGAAAAATTTCCCGGCGATTGCGCGAACCCGTTCGCGGCGTCGATCGTCGCGAAGCAGACCGCGAGAAGCGCCATCACTGCGTGTTTGAACCGCGGTTTCACTCTGTGCAGCTCCCTCCGTCACAGAAGGCCGCCGACAGCAGCCAGCTTTGCCGGACTGGCAGCAGCCTCCTTAGACGCTGTCAAGGCCCAAAGGCTCGGGCGGCTTCGCGTCGCTGTAAGCAGTGCCGGCTGCCGGCTACCAGCGCCGCGCCGCAAAGGCCTGTCCGGAGGTCGCACCGAACAGACTGACAATGCCGGCGGGCTTGTAGCCGGGCGGCGTCGCGAAGACCGTGCCTGGGGGGATCGGAAGCGAAGCGCCGCCCGCTGACGCGGTACCGACATCCGACACGTAAAGCGTTGCGGAGGAGTTATTGGCGACCAGCCAGCCATTGCTCGGTACGATCCCGCCAAACAGGATCTGTGCGGTGCCGCCTGACACGATTGCGCCGCTGCCGTCTACGGCCGGCGCGCCGGCGGCATTGATCACGGGAAGCGGTGCCGCGGCACTCACCGGCGTGGCGATCCCAGAGACGACGGCGGCCGGGGTATGTACCGGCACAAGATTACCGGCAGTGTCGAGACCGGTCGACAGTGACTGAACAGTTGTGTTGGCGTCCTTGACAAGCAGTGGCAACGCTCATCTCCTGACAGGCTCGGATGATGATTTGCCCGGATCGGCAGCCGTCATCTTATCGTTAAGCTGACGGTAGGCTTCGTAGATCCCGGCGGCGGGCATCGACAGAACCATAAGGTCGGTCAGCGCCCAAACCAGCGCGTCGACCCGATCGCGCGCGAGCCGCCGATGCTGGACCTCGCTTGACCCGCCGTTCTCGCGCGCCAGGTTGCACATCTGATCTTCAAGCCTCGGAAATGCACCGACATGATGCACCTTTCCTTGCTCGTAGAGGGCGGCGACCGGTTCGGCGCGGATGGCCTTGCCACGCGAGGCGTGGACAGTGGTAATCGGCAGATTGGGGTCGACGACGCGCAGGGTCGTCGCCACCATTTCGCCGCCATTATTGACCTCCGCGACGATCCGATCGGCGCGATGGGCGTGGAAGGCGGCGGTCGCGACCTGCGCCCATTCGAGCGGACGATAATGTCCCGACAGATCGGCCATCACCCAGCCGTGTCCGCGACTGTCGCGTCCGGCGACAATAATGCCCGTTTCATCGCTTTCTTCGCCCGAGCCGGCGGCAGGATCGATCGCAACAACGATCCGGCGCTGTTGTGGCGCGTGACGGGCTCGACTGGCCTCGATCAGGCTGCGGTTCCACAACGCGCCCGGCAAATCATCTAGAATTTCGGCGTCGATTTCTTGCCGGCCCAGATGGGTACCCGCGTATTTGGTAATGATCTGATCAAGAAACGCAGCCGCCAGGTTGGCGCGGTTGTCATAAGTGCTGCCGCGGGTGACGACGACTCGCGGATCCTGCAGTATCGCCCGCAGCAACGGCGTCGGCCGTGGCGTCGTCGTCACGACCACGCGCGGATCGCTTCCTACGCGCAAGCCAAACATCAGCATGTCCCATGCTTGCGGATAACGCCAACTCGCCAGTTCATCGCACCACGCAGCGTCATGCTGGGGCCCGCGCAACCGGTCAGGCTCGTCAGCGCTGTAGAGCGTGGCAATCGCCCCATTCGACCACGTCAAGCGACGCCGCGATGGCTCATATCGCGGCCGATCCCAATAGGGTGAGACGGCGAGAAGGCCGCTTTCGCCCTCGACCATGACATCGCGCGCGTCGGCCGCGGTCGGCGCCACCAGAGCAAAACGGCGGGCGCGGCGTGCGGCCACTCGCGATCGGACAAACTCAGCGCCGGTCCGGGTCTTGCTAAATCCGCGCCCGGCCAGCAACAACCATACTCGCCAGTCGCCGGGCGGCGGCAGCTGATTGGCGCGCGCCCAAAACGACCAGTCGTAGAGCAGCGCCCAAGCCTCATTCGGGCTCAGCGTGTCGATCAGGCGGTTGCGGAGGTCGGCGGGAAGCGACGCGAGCCAGCCGGCATGTGCGCACCTCACCCTGCCTCCGTTCGGTGCCATCGACGGTTGTCTTGACCGGACCGGGTTTTTAGCGAAGGTGCCGCTTCGCGGCGCCGACCGCCGCGGATATTGTCGGCAATATTGGAACCGGACGAAATGCTTGTGGTCTCGGTCAAGGACCGGCCCGTTTGTGCGCCGAGCAGGCAGGGGTTAGGGGATGTCTCGGATGCCGCGGCCGGCGCGCTTGCCGGTCGGCGGGTTCGGGCAAAGCGAAGACCAAACCGATCGCCGCTCGGCGGAACCTTGGCAACATGCGGCCGCGAGACGCTTGGCGCCCGAACCGGCCAGCACAGCACCGTTCTGACCGCCCCGCCCCGATCGCCGATTTCGCCAGTATGCCAATCTTATATCATAACGATCCCGATCGGTCAATCGCAAAATGCGTTTATCACAATTACCGCGGGCCGCGATAATGCGCTTCCAGCGCCCCCAGGGTAGCGACAAGGATGCCGGCGGCGGTCTCTTGGCTGATACGGCGGCCGTTCCACCCTTGCCCAAGTGCCCAATCCTTGATCGATTGTTCCCAGCCCACGACGTGCCATAGACACGAACCGCCCGGCGAGGAGGGACCCCCAACGGCAAGCAGCGCGCGCCAAACCTCCTCGCGCGCGGTTTCGATCCGCTGGGCCGGTTGCGCGTCGCGGTATCGAGGGCCGGCTTTCCCGGTTCTGGGTTGCAGATAATCCAGGGCCCGCAGCGGATCGAGCTGCGCCACCGCAAACCGCGACCGAAAATCTTCCGCGGCCTGGCGCATCGCGGCGGTGATTGTGCCGCGCCGCTCCATCGCGGTTAGGGTGTCAACGGCGCGAAATGGCCGCGCCGACCGCCCGTGATGGTCGGCAATAGCATGCGGTACTGGCTCGATCTTGCCGTGATTTCGGCGTTCGTCGGTTGGCGCGATTTGAGGCGCAGCGAGGGGAATGGCGGCGCGAGCGGAGCGAGGCATTCGAAACAAATCAAGAACACTTTTGCCGCGCAAAAATCCCCACCGTTTGCTCAAGACGCCGCAGAAAACGGGGCGGCGGGTGTCCAGCGCGGGTACCACGGCGGCCACCGACCATGCGCGCCAAGGCTTCGACCTCGCGCAGCGCGTCCTTTTCGGCGGCTGTTCCGCAGCCAAGATGGCATAACGCGTGATGCCGATCGCAATAGGCGGAACCCGGGCGGCGTGGCGCCCCGCAACGGCGCTGATTGGCGCTTTCGCCTGAGATATAGGCACACCCAAAATCGCTATCGAGGGGCGCGAGCGCAACCGCCGGCGGGATCCTCTCCATCGCCGTCTCCTCCTTTGGCAGGGCTTGTCAGCTTCACATGGCGATGATATCATCAACGGCAATTTAGTGTCAACCTGATAATTGCGTATATCGCATCAATGAATACAATCTGGTTCAATCAGGCGCTCGAACGAATCGGTGCCACCCAGGCCGATCTCGCCCGCCGTCTGCGGCTCGCCCCGTCGGCCGTCTCGCGCATGCTCAAAGGCGAGCGGCAGATGAAACAACTCGAAACGGTTCAGATCGCCGGTTTCCTCGGCGTCAGCCCGGAAGAGGTGCTTCAACACGCGGTTGCCGAGAGGGTCTCCGCGGCGGTCTCTGAAACCCCCCGCGCCGGCCGTGGCCGCCCGCGCCTGGCGACCGGGCCGGCACCGCGAGCTGCGGATCTGATCCCGATCCGCAGCGCCGGTCGCGGCGGCAGCGATCAGGCCATGTTTCTGGAGGATGGTCCGATCGGCTATACCGCAAGGCCGGCCAATCTCAGCGGCGTGCGCGCAGCCTATGCGATTTACATGGTCGGCGACAGCATGGAGCCGCGTTATGAGCCGGGCTGGCTATTGCACGTCAACCCGTTCAAGCCGCCGATCCGCGGCCGCGACGTCGTCGTCTACAAGCGCGGACAGGCGGTGCTGATTAAGCAGTTTGTCGGGTGGGAGGGGGAAACGCTGATCCTGCGTCAGCTCAACCCTCCGGAAACATTGCGCATCCCGCGGGCTGAGGTGCTCGAATGCCATCTGATCGTCGGCGCCGATCAGGAGGGATAGCACCCCTAGCCGCTCGCCCGCGGCGCCCTGCTCAGGCAGCCTTGGCTGCGGCCCCCTCGGCGATTACCAGACCATTCTCGCCGGCACTGACGCGAACGACAGCCCCATCCGGGATTCGTCCTTCGAGGATTGCCTGTGCGAGCGGGTTCTGCAATTCGCGCTGGATCACGCGCTTGAGCGGTCGCGCCCCATAGACCGGGTCGTAACCGGCGTTGGCGAGCCAAGACATTGCCGCAGCGTCGATGTCGATCGTAATCTTGCGGTCGCTCAAGAGTTTGCGCAGACGCTCGAGCTGGATCGCCACGATGCCGCGCATGTCCTCGCGCGACAATCTGCGGAACAACAGGATTTCGTCGAGCCGGTTCAGAAATTCGGGACGAAAGGCGGCGCGCACCGCCTCCATGACCGCTTCGCGCGCAACCGACACATCGGTCCGCTCCGGCAGCCGCGCCAGCGCCTCGCTGCCGAGGTTCGAGGTCAGAATAATCAGCGTGTTGCGGAAGTCGACCGTGTGCCCCTGGCCGTC
The DNA here is from genome assembly GCA_021324875.1 of Alphaproteobacteria bacterium. Taxonomy (GTDB): domain Bacteria; phylum Pseudomonadota; class Alphaproteobacteria; order ATCC43930; family CGMCC-115725; genus AP-15. The sequence goes on along the minus strand of JAJPIH010000210.1, from coordinate 223 downwards.
GGTCAGGCGTCCGTCGTCGAGCACCTGAAGCAGCACGTTGAACACATCCGGGTGCGCCTTCTCGATCTCGTCAAACAAGATCACCTGATAGGGGCGGCGCCGTACCGCCTCGGTCAGGCTGCCCCCTTCCTCGTAGCCGACATAGCCCGGCGGCGCCCCGATCAAGCGCGCAACGGAGTGCTTTTCCATGTATTCCGACATATCGATGCGCACCATCGCGCTT
>JAJPIH010000361.1 GCA_021324875.1 Alphaproteobacteria bacterium | reverse complement strand
TTTCCCGGGGCGGCGAAGAGCAATCTCGATCTGGCGGTCGCCCGCGACATCGCGCACATCGCCGAGCGCGGCAAATTCGACCTGTTGTTCATCTCCGACGGGCTGGTCATGGACCCCGGCGACCATCCGTCATTTTTATGCCGGTTCGAGCCGACGACGTTGATCTCGGTGCTGGCCGCCACGACCCGCCATATCGGGCTGGGGGCCACGGTGTCGACCTCGTTCAGCGAGCCCTACAACGTCGCCCGCATCTTTGCCTCGATCGACCATTTGAGCGGCGGCCGCGCCGCCTGGAACGTGGTCACCAGCTCGGCGGTCAAGGCCGCCCTCAACTTCAGCCGCGACGAGCACATGGACCACGATTTGCGCTATCAGCGCGCAAACGAGTTCGTCGATGTCGTCAAGGGGCTGTGGGATTGCTGGGACGACGACGCCATTATCGCCGATCCCGGTACCGGCCGTTATGTCGACCCGGCAAAGGTGCGGCCGCTCGACCACAAGGGCCGGTTCTTCCAGGTCAAGGGGCCGATCAACATTGCCCGCGCGCCGCAGGGGCATCCGGTCGTCATTCAGGCGGGCGGTTCGCCCGCCGGCCTCGAACTCGCCGCCCGCACCGCCGATGTCGTCTTTTCGGTCGTGCAGGATCTGACCGCGGCCAAAGCCGCCTATGCCGAGCTGAAAGGGCGGATGGCGAAATATGGCCGGGCGCCGGCTGAGCTTGCGGTGTTGCCGGGCGTCATGCCGATCATCGGGGCGAGCGAGGCCGAGGCCCGAGACAAGCTGTCGCGGCTGCAGAGCTGGCTGACGCCGACCAATGCCGCGGTGCTGGTGTCGGGCCGCATCGGCTACGATGTGTCCAGCCATCCGCTCGACGGGCCGGTGCCGCCGCCGCCGCCGGACGGCAGCAGCCGCACCTTTTCGCGGGTGCTGTATGAGACCGCCCGGCGTGAAAACATGACGCTGCGCGACTTGTACAATCTGACCGCGGCGGCGCGTGGTCATTGGGTGATCTGCGGCACGCCGCGGCGCATCGCCGACATCCTCGAGGAATGGTTCATCGAAGAGGCGGCCGACGGGTTCAATATCCTGCCGCCCTATTTTCCCGGCGCCTTTGCCGAATTTGTCGACATGGTGGTGCCCGAATTGCAGCGCCGCGGGCTCTACCGCCGCGAGTACCAGGGCACGACCTTGCGCGACCATCTCGGGCTGGCCCGGGTTCCGCCGCCGCTGCGGCCGGGCCGCGCCGCCGCCGAGTGAGCCGGGGCCGGCTCGGGGTCTGGACGCGCCATGAGCCAAACGGGGAGGACGCGATGACCTTGCCGCCGACGAGCCGCCTGCGCTTCACACCCGAACTGACGATCTGCCGCATCCTGAACGGCATGTGGCAGGTTTCCGGCGGGCATGGCCGGATCGACCGCGAGCGCGCGATCGAGGAGATGTTCTGCTATCACGAGGCCGGGTTTACGACCTGGGATCTGGCCGACCATTACGGCCCGGCCGAGGAGTTTGTCGGCGAGTTCCGCCGCCGCTTTGCCGCGCGCCGGGGCGAAGACCGGCTCGGCGAGATCCAGGCTTTCACCAAATGGGTGCCCTATCCGGGCCCGATGACCCGTCGGGTCGTCGAAGAGGCAGTCGATGTTTCACGCCGGCGGATGGGGATGACGCGGCTCGACCTGCTGCAATTCCATTGGTGGGATTACGATGACGAGCGCTATCTCGACGCCTTGAAGCACCTCGAAGATTTGCGCCAGGCCGGCAAGATCCGGCATCTGGCATTGACCAATTTCGACACCCTTCGCCTGCAGCGGATCGTCGAGCACGGCATCCCGGTGGTGTCGAACCAGGTGCAATTCTCGCTGGTCGATCGTCGGCCGCTCGCGCGCATGGCGGCTTTTTGCGCGGGCCGGGGGATCGGGCTTTTCGCCTACGGCACGCTGCTCGGCGGCCTGTTGTCGGAAAAATATCTCGGGCGCGCGGAACCGCAGCGGACCGAACTCGGCACCGCGTCATTGAAGAAATACAAGCGCATGATCGAGGCCTGGGGCGGCTGGGCTCTCTATCAAGAGCTGCTGGCGGCGCTGCGGCAGATCGCCGACCGGCACGGTGTGGGCATCGCGACTGTCGGCCTGCGTTATGTTCTCGATCAGCCGTCGGTGGCCGGGGTCATCGTCGGCGCGCGGCTCGGCATCGCGCAGCATATTGCCGAGAATGCCCGCGCCTTCGATATCGGCCTCGACGACGCAGACCGCGCGGTGCTCGACCCGGTCCTCGCCCGCTCGCGCGACCTGATGCGGGTCATCGGCGATTGCGGCGACGAATACCGCTGAGCAAGCAACCGCGACTCTCGCGGGCGGTTCGCCCGCCGGTTATCATCTTCGCGGGCCAGCCGGCCGGATAGGCGATCGCCGCGCCGCTTGTTGCACCACAAGCCGAAGGTTGGGATGGCCGGGTTGGGATGGTTCTTGCACGCGCGCTGTTGACCAGATCATCGACGAGCGCGCGGGGATCGGCATGCATATCCGGATCGGCTACGACTTGACCTATGAATGCGCTCAGCCGGCGCCGATGCTGCTGATGCTGAATGTTCACCCGAGCCGCCGCCCGGATCTGGTGGTGGCCGACGACATGGCCGTCGAGCCGCAAGTCGCGCTCCGCCGCTACCGTGACGGCTTTGGCAATATGTGCACCCGGTTGTCGGCGCCGGCCGGCCGCATCCGCTTGCGCGCCGATGCGGTGATCCGCGACAGCGGCCTTGCCGATGCCATTGTCCCCGAGGCCGCGCAGCACCCGGTCGAAGACCTGCCCGACGAGACGCTGGTGTTCCTGCTGGCAATCCGCTATTGCGAGACCGACCGTCTCTCCGACACGGCCTGGAGCCTGTTCGGCCAAACCGCGCCCGGATGGGCCCGCGTCGAGGCGATCTGCGACTATGTCCATCGCCATTTGTGCTTCGGCTACGAGCATGCCCGCGCGACCCGGACCGCCATGGAGGCGCATCGCGAGCGCCTTGGCGTGTGCCGCGACTTTGCTCATCTCGCCATCACCTTGTGCCGCTGCATGAACATCCCGGCGCGTTATTGCACCGGCTATCTTGGCGACATCGGGGTCCCGCCCGACCCGGCGCCGATGGATTTCTCGGCCTGGTTCGAGGCTTATCTCGGCAATGCCTGGTACACATTCGACGCCCGCCACAACCGGCCGCGCATCGGCCGGGTTCTGCTGGCTCGCCGCCGCGACGCCGCCGATGTCGCGATCAGCACCACCTTCGGCGCCAACCAACTGACCGGCTTCACGGTCGTCACCGAGGCGATTTCCCCGGCTTGACCCCGCACCGGCCGGCGCACCGCTTCACGAAAATCGGCTCGAATCAGCCGGCGCGGAGGTATTGCACGGCCTCGTCGCGGCGGAACAGATAAAGCAGCAGGCGCAAGGCCTCGCCGCGCGCGCTCGCCAGATGCGGGTCGCGGTCAAGCACGAGCCGGGCATCGTCATGCGCGACGGCAATCAATTCGGCATGGGCCTCGAGGTCGGCGAGCCGCAGACTGGGCAAGCCGCTCTGGCGGGTGCCCAGTACTTCGCCGGCGCCGCGCAGCCGCAAATCCTCTTCGGCGATGCGGAAGCCGTCATCGGTTTCGCGCAAGGTCGACAGCCGCTGGCGCGCGACCTCGCCGAGCGGCGGCTGGTAAAGCAGCAGGCAGGTCGAAGGCTGGTCGCCGCGCCCGATGCGGCCGCGCAACTGATGCAATTGGGCCAGCCCAAAACGCTCGGCGTGCTCGACCACCATGATCGTCGCCGCCGGGACATCGACCCCGACCTCGACGACCGTGGTCGCGACCAGAAGATCGATGGCGCCGCCGGCAAAGCCGGCCATGACCCGGTCCTTGTCGGTCGCCTTGAGTTGGCCGTGGACGAGCCCCACCCGTCCCGGCAACCGCCGCTCGAGGGCCTTGGCCCGTTCCCGCACGGCGGCCAGATCGGCGTCTTCGGATTCGTCGACAAGCGGGCAAATCCAATAGGCTTTGGCGCCTTGGGCAAGGGCGCGCGAAATCGCGGCGACAACCTCGTCAAGGCGGTCGAGCGGCACTGTGCGGGTGTCGACCGGGCGCCGGCCGGGCGGCTTCTCGGTCAGTGGCGAGACATCGAGATCGCCATAGACGGTCATCATCAAGGTACGCGGAATGGGTGTCGCCGACAGCAGCAGCGTATCGGCCTCGCGCCCCTTCTCGCCGAGCGCCAGGCGCTGCTCCACGCCAAAACGGTGCTGCTCGTCGATGACCGCCAGCGCCAGGTCGCGGAAGGCGACATCGGGCTGCAGCAGCGCGTGGGTCCCGACAACGATCGGGATTAAGCCGGAGGCGAGGCCGGCAAGGGTCGTCTCGCGCGCCCGCCCCCGTTCCCGGCCGGTCAACAGCCCGATCGCCACCCCGGCCGGTTTGGCGAGGCGGCGCAGCGTTTCGTGATGCTGGCGGGCAAGGATCTCGGTCGGCGCCATCAACGCGGCCTGGGCCCCGCTCTCTACTGCGGCCAGCATCGCCATCAGCGCCACGAGGGTCTTGCCGCTGCCGACATCGCCTTGCAGCAGCCGCATCATGCGCCGCGGTTGCCGCATATCGGCGGCGATTTCGGCCATCGCCAAACGCTGCGCCGCGGTCGGGGCGAAGCCGAGGGCGGCTTCGACCTTCTCTGCCAGCTGCCCCGTGCCGGCGATGATGCGGCCGCGGCGACGTTGGCGACGGGCGCGGACCAGGGCAACCGCGAGCTGGCTGGCCAAGACCTCGTCATAGGCGAGCCGCTGGCGGGCCGGCGCCGCGGCGGCGAGATCGAGGCTGCTTGCCGGATTATGGGCGCTGCGCAGCGCCTCGGCCCAGCCCGGCCAGCCGCGGCTGCGCTTGAGCCCCGGATCGGCCCATTCCGGCAGATCGGGGACACGGTCGAGCGCGGCCGCCACGGCGCGTTGCACGATGCGGGGCGCCAGACCGGCGGTCAGCGGGTAGACCGGCTCGATCGGTCTGAGCCGGTCGAGTTCGTCGGGGCGCAGCACCAGATCGGGATGCGCCAACTGCGCCTGGTCGCCGTAAAATTCGACCCGGCCGCTGACAATCCGCTCCGCGCCGACCGGGAAGAGCCGCGCCAGATAATCGCCTTTGACGTTGAAATAGATCAGCGTCAAAACACCGCTGTCGTCGGCGCATAAGACGCGATAGGGGCGGCGGCCGAAGCCCGGCTGATGCGCTTCGACTTTGACCCTCAGGGTGGCAACCTCGCCGGCGGCGAGCGCCTTGACCGGCGGCGCATGCCGGCGGTCGATCAGGCCTGTCGGCAGATGCCACAGCAGGTCGACGACCAGCGGTCCCGCCAGCCGCTCGAAGGCGCGCCCGAGCTGGGGCCCGATGCCGGGCAGCGCCGTCACCGGCGCGAATAGTCGGTCGAGTAGGGCCGGACGCAAAGCAGGCTTGCGGACATTCGTTTAGGCTGACAGCGCCAAACATGATCTCTATATCCCTGTCGCGAGAGCGCCAAGAGCCCGTGTCAACCTCCACCGATCTTCGCCGCAAACGCCTGTTGTTCCGGTCTTGGCACCGGGGTACGCGGGAGAGCGACCTCATTCTCGGTCGCTTTGCCGAGGCCCATCTTGCCGGCTTCGACGCAGGCCAGCTCGACCGCTACGAAGCGCTTCTCGAATGCAGCGATGCCGATCTGTTCGACTGGGTTAGCGGCCGCGATGCACCGCCGGCGGCTCACGACCACGATGTGATGAGGCTGTTGCTCGCCTTCACCGCGGCGCACCCATCTTCCGCCCCTTAGCCGATGCCGGCGAATGCCATCGATCCCCGCCTCTGCCAGACCGTCGCGACCCGGGCCGTCCGCCGCCGATAGGACGGCGCCGGCCGCCGTCTTTCCCGCTGCCCCGCGGCAGGAGCCGGGGCCGGCCCCGGCGCTCGGGGCGGTCGCTCCCGTCCTTGACAAACTGGCGGCGGCGCTGCGCGCGCGGCCGCACCGGGTGCGTCTGTTCGGCGCTCCCGAAGGGTATGACGCGGCCGCGGTCGGCCGCCTTGCCGAGGCCGCTGCCGCACCGCGGTGGTTGCATGTCTGTCGCGACGACGGGCGCATGGCGCGCTTTGCCGCGGCGCTGGCGTTTTTTCATCCCGGCATCGAAATCCTGACCTTTCCGGCCTGGGACTGCCTGCCCTACGACCGTGTGTCGCCGAACAGCGAGATCGTCAGCCGGCGCATCGCCACACTGACCCGACTGGCCGAACTCCCTCGCGCCGCGCGCGACGGGGCGGGGTCGGGAACGGCGCCGGCGGTGCGGCTCTTGGTGCTGACGACGGTCAACGCGCTCGTCCAGCGGGTGCCGCCGCGGCGACTGTTCGAGGGTCGGGCGCTGACCCTGCGGCCTTCGGGCCGGATCGGCGGTGATCGCCTGCAGAGCTTTTTTCGCAACAACGGCTATTGGCGCACCGACACGGTCCGCGAACCGGGAGAATTTGCCGTGCGCGGCGTCATTGTCGACGTCTTTCCGGCCGGTGCGCCGCAGCCGCTGCGGCTCGATTTCTTTGGCGACACGATCGAGAGCATCCGCAGCTTCGATCCGTTGACCCAACGCTCGACCGGGACCGCCGGCGAAGTTGTGCTGCGCCCTGTCAGCGAGGTGTTGCTCGACGACGCCGCGACCAGCCGTTTTCGCCAGCGCTACCGCGAGGAATTCGGCGCCACCGGCACCGACGACCCGCTTTACGCATCGGTCAGCGCCGGGCGCCGCTATATCGGCATGGAGCATTGGCTGCCGCTCTATTACGAGCGGCTCGAGACGCTGTTCGATTATCTGCCCGATGCCGGCGTCTCGTTCGATCATCAGGCCGAAGAGGTTCGCCTTCATCGGATCGACCAGATCGCCGAGTTCTATGCCGCGCGCCGCACCGCGGGGCCGGTCTCGGGCGCCGCACCGGTGTACCGGGCGTTGCGCCCCGACGGGCTCTACCTCGACGAGCGCGAATGGCAGAGCGCGCTCGCCGCGCGCCCGGTCGTGCAGATCTCGCCCTTTGCCGCCGATGGCGCCGGCGACCAGGTCGACGCCGGCGCCCGGCCGGCGCGCAATTTCGCCGCCGAGCGCGCCGATCCCAACATCGTCCTGTTCGAGGCGGTGCGCGATTACCTCGACGGCGAGCGGCAGGCCGGGCGCAAAACAGCGATCGCGGCCTTCACCGAGGGTTCGGCCGAGCGGCTCGCGACCGTGTTGCGCGAGCGCGGGGTTAGCGAGCTGCGCCGGGTGGCCGACGGTCGCGCGCTGTTCGACCTGCCGCAGAGTGCGGTCGGGCTCGCGGTGTTGCCGCTTGAACAGGGGTTTGTCACCGATGCGCTGGTTGTCCTCGGCGAGCAGGACATTCTCGGCGATCGCTTGGCGCGCACGCCGCGGCGGCGGCGCAGCCTCGACCAGTTCATTACCGAGGCGACAAGCCTGACGCCGGGCGACCTCGTGGTCCATGCCGAACACGGGATCGGCCGCTACGAGGCGCTCGAGACGATCGAGGTCGCCGGCGCGCCCCATGATTGCGTCAGGGTGCTCTATGCCGGCGACGACCGGCTTTATGTCCCGGTCGAAAACATCGAGGTGCTGTCGCGCTTCGGCTCGGAAGACGCCGGCGTCCAGCTCGACCGGCTCGGCGGCGTCGCCTGGCAGACGCGGCGGGCGCGGGTCAAGCAGCGCATTCGCGACATTGCCGGCGAGCTCATTCGCGTCGCCGCCGAACGGCAATTGCGTCCGGGCGAGGTGGTGACCCCGCCCGAGGGCATCTACGAGGAATTCGCCGCGCGCTTTCCCTATCCCGAGACCGAGGACCAGCTGACCGCGATCGCCGACACGCTCGCCGATATGGCGTCCGGCCGGCCGATGGACCGGCTGATTTGCGGCGATGTCGGGTTTGGCAAGACCGAGGTTGCGCTGCGCGCCGCCTTTATCGCGGCGATGGCGGGCAGCCAGGTGGCGGTGGTGGTGCCGACGACCTTGCTGGCGCGCCAGCATTACCGCAGCTTCACCCAGCGCTTCGCCGGGCTGCCGATCCGCATCGGGCAATTGTCGCGGCTGGTCGGCGCCCGCGAGGCGCGCGAAACCAAAAAGGAATTGGCCGAGGGCCGGCTCGACATCGTTGTCGGCACCCATGCGCTGCTCGCCAAGGATGTGCGGTTCGCCCATCTGGGGCTGCTGGTGGTCGACGAGGAACAGCATTTCGGCGTCGCGCAAAAGGAGAGACTGAAGCAGCTCAAGGCCGATGTGCATGTCTTGACGCTGACCGCGACCCCGATCCCGCGCACCTTGCAGCTGGCGCTTTCGGGCGTGCGCGAGATGAGCATCATCGCCTCGCCGCCGATCGACCGGCTGGCGGTGCGCACCTTTGTCATGCCCTACGACCCGGTCACGATCCGCGAAGCGATCATGCGCGAGCGCGACCGCGGCGGGCAGGTGTTTTATGTCGTCCCGCGCATTGCCGATCTCGACGAGGTGGCGCAAGGGCTGCGCGCGATCGTGCCCGAAATCAAATTCGCGATCGCCCATGGGCGCATGGCCGCCTCCGAACTGGAAGCGGTGATGACCGCGTTCGATGAGCGCGAATTCGATCTGCTGCTGTCGACCGACATCATCGAATCGGGCCTCGATATTCCATCGGCCAACACGCTGATCGTGCACCGCTCGGACATGTTCGGGCTGGCCCAGCTTTATCAGCTGCGCGGGCGGATCGGACGCAGCAAAGTGCGCGGCTATGCCTATCTGACCCTGCCGCAAAAAAAGACCTTGTCGCCGACCGCGCAGCGTCGCCTCGAAGTCATGCAAACCCTCGACAATCTCGGCGCCGGTTTCCAATTGGCGAGCCACGATCTCGATATCCGCGGCGCCGGCAATCTGCTCGGCCAGGAGCAATCGGGGCATATCCGCGAGGTCGGCATCGAGCTTTATCAGCACATGCTCGAAGAGGCGGTCGCCGCCGCGCGCAGCGACGGCGCGGCTGCTCCGACGGAAGATTGGAGCCCGCAAATCACGATCGGCATGCCGGTGCTGATCCCGGAGAGCTACGTTCCCGATCTCGGCGTGCGGCTCGGGCTTTACCGCCGCCTCGCGAGCCTGACCGA
>JAJPIH010000145.1 GCA_021324875.1 Alphaproteobacteria bacterium | reverse complement strand
GGGCGCGGCGGCGCCCGCGATCGGTCCCGTCACCGGCAACCGCCGCTGCTGTTCGCGTCGGTGTTAACGCGCCGCGATCGGCGCCCGCCCCTCCTCGCGCCGCACTTCGTTGATGATTTGCAGCACGCGTTCGCGATACGGACGGTATTGAACGCCGAACTCCTCGACGAGGCGGCGATTGTCGATCAGATAATTGCCGGAGATTTCTTTGCCGCCGCTCTCCTTGTCGAAACTGATCCGGGCGTCCGGCAGGTATTCGCGTACAATGTCGGCGATCTCGCCGAGGCTGATCGCGACGCCGCCGGTATTGTAGATCCAGTGCTTGGGATGATCGGCCATGATTACCCGGGCGAAGATTTCGGCGATCTCGTCGACATGGATCGGGCAGCGCATCGCGTCCTTGAACGGGAATGAGATCGGCTCGCCACGCGCGGGGAAGGTGATGATTTTGACATGGTCGACCGAACCCACGATCTTGTCGTGGCCGGTGACATTGGCCGGGCGGATCGCGGTGATGTCGAGCCCGTGCTTTTCGCGGTAATCCTGCGCCTGCCATTCGTTAAAGATCTTGTGCATCGCATATTGAACATGGCCGTGGCGAAAGTCGTCCTCGTTGACTGCACGCTCGCCGTAAAAATGCTGCTCACCGCTGACCGCCAGCGAACTGGCATAGGCGACCCGCCGCACCCCGCACAGCCGCGCGGCTTCAAAGCAATTGTCCATGCCGAGAATGTTGAGCTTGAAGGCGACCCGCGGCGGGTGTTCGCTGCCGAGAAAATAGGCGAGGTTGACAACCCGCTCGGGCTTTGCCGCGACCATGGTCGCCATCACATCGTCGAACTGGCTGACATCGCCGCGCACCACCCGCACCTGCTTGCCCAGGCTTTCGTAATTGGCCGCAGCCGGGTTGATGTCCATGCACACAACCTCTTCGCCGCGCTCGGCCAATAGCGGTACGAGCCGGCGGCCGATAAAGCCGGTGCCGCCGATCACGAGTGTCGACATTCGCTCTCCTCCCTTGGGATGGCGTTGGCGACGTTAGACGGCGGCCGCCGGTTCGGCAAGCGCAGCCGTCTCGACGGCAATGCGGGCTTCGCCTCGACCGGCCGCGGTCGGCGCCGATGGGCGAGCCTGCGGTACGGGCCGGGGAACCCGGTTCAGGGGCGGCTCGTGCGCACCTCCCGCCAGTGCGGGACGGCTGTGCCGCGCGCCCCATGCGGCGGACGGCCCTGATCTTGCCGCTGCCGCCGCCGCCGCAAAAGAAACGCTCGCCGCCATCGGCTTCGAGCCCCGACACGCTCACCCCCGGCGGCATCTCCAGCCGTTCGACGACTTGGCCGGTTTGCGGGTCGACCCGCCGCAAATCGCTGCGCCCGCCTTCCCAGGTGGCATGCCAGATTTCGCCCTCGACCCAGGTGACCCCGGTCACCAGGCGATCGCTGTCGATCGTGCGCAGCACAACCCCGGTTTCGGGATCGACCTGATGGATTTTGCGGCCGCGGTGCTGCCCGACCCAGAGCGCGCCTTCGGCCCAGGCAAGACCGGAATTGTCGCCGCTCCCGCCGGGCGCCGGGATCGTCGCCACGACGCGGCCGGTGTGCGGATCGATCTTCAGGATGCGATCTTTGGCGATTTGAAAGAGGTGCTTGCCGTCAGAGGCGGTCCCGGCATCGGCGCCGACCGCGATCGCGCCGACTACAGCACCGCTCTCGGGGTCGAGCGCGTGCAGCTTGTCGCCGCAGGCGAACCACACATAGCGACCGTCAAACGTCACGCCATGCACGTGTTCGACCCCCGGAAAGGGGCCGTATTCGCGCACAATTTCGGCGGGCGATGTCTTCATGCCGCTGCTCTAGCCGCTCGGCAGCGGGCCCGGGAGTAACAAAGCTGTCGCAAAGCCGGGCACCGGTGCGGTCATCCATCGCCGGGCTCGCCCGCGACCGCAGGATTGCACCCGGCCGGCGACGGCAAGCGCATCGAGCGCCCGCTGCACGGTCCGCGTGCTGGCCCCCAAGGCCAGCGCCAAAGCCGAACTCGACCACAACTCCCCATCGCTGAGCAGTGCGACGACCGCCGAATGCCGCTCTTCGACGGGCGGCGCCAGAACCACGACCGCGTGCGCCCCGTGCGGTTGCAGGGCAAACCCGCGAGATGTCGCGTTAACGGCGGCAAGCCCGCGAAGCTCCGCCCGCAGCCGCCCGATTTCGACGCGCGAGCGGGCGCGATGCGACGGATCGGCCTCTTTTGCCCGGAACGCCCGCTTGACGAGCGCTTCTCTCGACCCCTCGCCGGGCCATGCTTCGCCGAGCGCGCGGGCCAGCGCGAACAACACCGGTCGCCGCGCCAGCGACACGGCGAGGCCGGGGCGGCACACGACATGGCGGCAGGCGTCGACGACCAGCGCTCCGGAGGCCAGGATCGCTTCGACCTCAGCCAGAGGGACGACCCGGTCCGGGCCGCGTCCGGTCAGGCGCGCGGCCGGCGCGTCGAGGATCCGGCACGCGTTTTCGACCTCGGCGATCAGGGCGGGATGGCCGGCTTCGCGCGCCGCTCGACACGCCCGCTCGAGGGCGGCGCGCGCCGGCGCGCTGCGCAGCCGTCGCATGGCGATGCCCGCGACGATCAGCTCGCGGGCGGCCCGCAAGGCGGGCGGGACCGACGCCGGGTCGAGCCCGGCCAGGGCCCGCTCCGCCTCGTCGAGGCGACCGATCAGAAGCAGGCGCCGAAGCTGGAGATGCCGCGCATAGGCGGCGTTGATCCGGTCGCCCTGGGTTTCGAGCGTCGCCCGCGCCGCCTCCAGCGTCTTGACCGGCCCGCCGAGGTCGCGCGCGACGAGGGCGATTTCGGCTTCGGCGACAACGCAGCGGGCCCGGGCCACGGCCTCTCCCGGACCAAAGGCGCGCGCCGCCCGACGCAAAAGCGCCTTGGCCCGCGGGAAGTCGCCGAGTTGCGCCATGGCAATCCCGCGCAGCGCCAGCGCCGGCGGGTCGTCGCGCAGCGCGACGCGCTGCAACGCGGCGAGGATGTCGCCCTCCGCGAGCAACCGCGCCGCCGCGGCGATCAGCGCGTCCATCGCAATCCCGTCACACTTGTCACTCTCACCGCCCGCGATCCGGCGCTAAGTGACCGCCACCGACCGACCAGGTCGAAAGGCGAATGGATCGCAGAAAAGGGGACACTATCATGAACACAGACACGACCGGGACAGGGACGGCCGCGGTACTCGGCGGTGAACCGCATCGCGTGGTCTCGCCCGGCGAGTGGGTTGCCGAACGCAAAAAGCTGCTGGCCCGCGAAAAGGAGCTGACCCGCCTTGGCGACCAGATCGCCGGTGAGCGCCGGGCGTTGCCCTGGGTGCGGATCGCCAAGCCTTACCATTTCGACACGCCGGCCGGCCGACGCACGCTGGCCGAGCTCTTTGACGGCCGCAGCCAGCTGCTCGTCCAGCACTTCATGCTGGGCCCGGGATGGGAGCAGGGCTGCAAGAATTGCTCGTACATGGCCGACCACACCGATGGTGCGCTGATCCACCTGGCGCAGCGCGATGTCACTTTCGTCGCCGTCTCGCGCGCGCCGCTGGCCGAGATCGAGCGTTTCCGCCAGCGCATGGGCTGGCATTTCACCTGGGCGTCGGCCTATGGCAGCGACTTTAACCGGGATTTTCACGTCAGCTTCACCCGGGACGAGATCGCCAACGGTCAGGCCGACTACAATTTCAGCGCCACGCCCGGCGCCGAGGAAATGCCCGGCATCAGCGTCTTCTACAAGAATGCGGCGGACGAGGTCTTCCACACCTACTCGACCTATGGCCGCGGGGTGGAGGTCATGATGCACACCTACCGGCTGCTCGACCTGACCCCCAAAGGCCGGGACGAGAACGGGCGCGGGATGCACTGGGTGCGCTATCACGACCGCTACGACGAGCGGTAACCGGCGCGCGCCGCTGGCCGGTTGGGACGCGGGCGCCCGCGATGAGCGCCGCGCCGCGCATCGCCGATCCCGGAACCGAGATGGGCCGAGACAATCCTCCCCGATGCGCGGACGAGGCGACGGGTTGCGCAATGGCGCGCCCGGCGATCCGCCGCGCGATCGGGTGGTTGCGGCTTGGGGCCGCGCCGAGCTTTGCCTTGATGGCGCTCGTCAGCGGCGTGGGCGGCGGTCAGCCGGATGTCCTGTGCTCGCCCGGACATCTCTCGGCGTTGAGCGGAATGGTCGTGATGTACGCGCTGATGAGCGTCTTCCATCTGCCGCCATGGCTTGCGCTGGTCTCTGGCCGGAGAAACGGCGCCGATCGCTTTCGCGGTTTCGCCTTCCGCTTTAAGCTTGGTCCGGGGAGGGCCGAGCCGTGACCGCGACCATTTTTGCCGATTGCGCCATCGTCGACGGAAGCCGCGCCGAGCGCCGCGAGGATCATCATGTCCTGGTCGAAGATGGGCTGATCCGCGAGGTTTCGGATCGTCCCATCCATTGCAACGGCGCCGAGATTGTCGAGCTGCGCGGCCGCACCCTGATGCCCGGCCTGATCGACGCGCATGTTCACGTCATGGCGGTGGAGGTGGCGGTTGGCCGGCTCTCTGAGC
>JAJPIH010000240.1 GCA_021324875.1 Alphaproteobacteria bacterium | reverse complement strand
CAGCACCTGGAATTGGCGCGCGACATCGCCGGCGCCTTTAACCGGCGCTACGAACGCGATTTCTTCCCGCTGCCCGAACCCCAGATCTTCGGTGCTGCGACCCGGGTGATGAGCCTGCGCGACGGCACCAAGAAAATGTCGAAATCGGACGGTTCGGATTATTCGCGGATCAACATGACCGACGACGCCGACGCCATTCGGTTGAAGATTCGCCGCGCCAAGACCGCTCCCGAGCCGTTGCCGGAAACCGTTGCGGCGCTCGAACGTCGCCCCGAAGCCGACAACCTGATCGGGATCTATGCCGCCTTGGCCGGGCAGTCGCGCGAGAGCGCGCTCGCGCAATTTGCCGGGCGCAATTTCTCCGAGTTCAAGGAGGCGCTGAGCGAGGTGGCGGTTGGTGTTCTCGGCCGCATCGGGGGGGAAATGCGCCGGTTGACCGCGGATCCCGGCTATATTGACCAGGTGTTGCGGACTGGCGCCGAGCGCGCCCGGGCGATCGCCGAGCCGGTGCTGCGCGAAGCCCAGGATATCAGCGGATTGTTGCGCCCCTGAAGCGCATGGCGCCGGAAGCTATGCCGCCCGCGCTCCTTGCCGGCGCATCGCGGTCAAGCCGTGTGAGCCGCGCTTGGGGTTGAAACGGCCACCCGCGTCACCATGCTAGAAGCCGGGTTCGTTAACACGCCTTGGTGGAGCCGCCGATGTTTATTCAGACCGAGGAGACGCCAAACCCGGCGACGCTGAAATTCCTGCCCGGTTGCACGGTCATGCCGAGAGGCACCGCCAACTTTACGGATGCGGCCGCGGCCGCCGCTTCGCCTTTGGCCGAAAAGCTGTTCTCCTTTGCCGAAGTGAGTGGCGTGTTTTTCGGCACCGATTTCATCACCGTCACCAAGAGCGCCGACGCCGACTGGTATCACCTCAAGCCCGCCATCCTCGCCGCGATCATGGAGCATTTCACGACCGGCCGCGCCCTGTTCGCTGCCGGCCATGCGGTTGGCGACGAGCCCGCCGCGGATGAGGAAGAGGACGAGATCGGCGCGCAGATCAAGGAGCTGCTGGAAACCCGCGTGCGGCCGGCGGTGGCCCAGGATGGCGGCGACATCATCTTTCATGATTACGAGGATGGTGTCGTCTACCTGCATATGCAGGGGTCCTGCTCGGGGTGCCCGAGTTCGACCGCGACCCTGAAGGCCGGCATCGAGAACATGCTGCGCCACTATATTCCGGAAGTCGTGGAGGTGCGCGCCATCTGAGCCAATCCCTCGCGCCGCGCAAAACCCGCCGCGACCGCCCGGGACCGGGCGAGCCGCGCATCCTGGCGATCGACACCGCGGGGCTGGCCTGCTCGGCGGCAGTGGCGATCGGCGAGCACATTCTTGCGATCAAGAGCACCGAGATGGTGCACGGCCATGCCGAAGCCTTGCTGCCGCTGATCGACGAGGTCGTGCGCGCGGCCCGGCAGAGGCCGGCCGAGCTCGATGCGGTGGCGGTCACCATCGGGCCGGGCAGTTTTACCGGCATTCGGGTGGGGTTGGCGGCGGCGCAGGGTATCGCACTGGCTGCTGGGGCCCTGCTGTTTGGCGTGACCCGATTTGCCGCGTTTGCCGATATTGCGGCGCCGGCGATGGACGGTCGCCGGGCTTTGCTCGTTGCGCTGGAAAGCCGGCGTGCCGAGCTGTTTGTGCAGCTGTTCGGCCCGGGCGGGCAACCGCTTTGCGAGCCGGGCGCCGTGCTGCCGCCCGACCTTTCGGCCTTTCTCGCGCCGTGGCTGCCGGCGGCGGAGCCGGGCCTTGATGTCACCGGCGATGCCGCTGCCCGAGCAATTGCCGGGCTGGCGTTGCCCGCGCCGCGGGTGATCGCGCCCCCCTTGCCGCCGGTGGCCGGCGTGCTGCGGATGGCGCTCCGACAATGGCGCCGCGGCGATGCGCCGGCAGCGCCACGTCCGCTCTATCTGCGGCCCCCCGACGTGACCGTGGCGGGCAGGCGAACCACGGCCGGCGGGCGATGATCGAGCTTCGTCAGCTGCATCCCGCAGCCGCGACCGAGCTTGCAGTGTCTCTGTCACAGCTGCATCGACAGTGCTTTCCTGAAGATCCGTGGCCGCCGGCGGCGGTGCAGGAGATCATGGCGCTGTCGGGCTTCTTTGGATTGGTCGCCTCTGAGGGCTGTGATGCGGGCGGATTTGTGCTGGCGCAGGCGGTCGCCGACGAGGCCGAGATCCTCAGTCTCGGGGTCGTGCCGGCACGGCGGCGCGCCGGGTTGGGCACGAGCCTCCTGGCCGGGGCGGCGACACAGGCCCTCAATCGCGGTGCTCGTGCGCTGTTTCTCGAAGTCGCCGAGGACAATATGGCGGCGCGCCGCCTCTACCGCGCCTCTGGGTTTGTACTAGTCGGACGACGCATCAATTACTACCGTCGCCGTTCCGGCTGCGCCGACGCCCTGATCATGCGGCTTGGGTTGGCGACTTGAGTTCGGCAGGCTTCGCCGCGCTGCGTATACCCTGGCTATCTGTCGATCACTGCTTGGCGCCGGGCTTGACAAGAAAACGTCGGAATGGGTGATTGCTTTGCCCCTATCCGTTACTTATATTTCGAGATGAGGCATAGGGTAGGCCCGACAATGACGAACTCCGACCAAAATAGTGATTTGCTCGCGCTGACCACGGAAATCGTCGCAGCACATGTGTCCAACAATACAGTCGCAGTCGGTGATTTGCCGGTTTTGATCAACCAGGTGTACACCTCGCTTGCCAATATCGGCACGATTCCGGCGGCGGCGCCGGAGCGGCCACAACCGGCTGTCCCGGTAAAGAAGTCGGTCCATCCTGACTTCATCGTCTGTCTGGAGGACGGCAAGAAGCTCAAAATGCTCAAGCGCCATTTGAAAACGGCGTACAACATGACGCCGGAGGAATACCGTGAGCGCTGGGGATTGGCTCCCGATTATCCGATGGTGGCGCCGAATTACGCCCGCCAGCGCAGCCGATTGGCGAAGGAAATCGGGCTCGGCACCCGGGCGCGGCGGACGCACGCTTAAACCTTGTGTGCCCGGCCGGGCGGCGACGGCGGGGACGCGATGGGTTACCGACCCATAGGCTCGCGTCCCGCTTTGCGGTATTCTAGGCGCCGACGTTGACGACGAGGGCGCGATGATCTCGCGGCTTGAGCAGCTCTGCCTCGACAAAGGGCTCAAAATGACCGAACAGCGCCGCGTGATCGCGCGGGTGTTGTCCGAGTCCGCCGATCATCCGGATGTCGAACAGGTGTATCGGCGGGCCACTGCGATCGATCCGCATATCAGCATCGCCACCGTGTATCGCACCGTGCGTCTGTTTGAGGAGGCGAACATCCTGGCGCGTCACGATTTTGGGGATGGCCGTTCGCGTTACGAAGAGATGCCGAGCGCGCATCATGACCACCTGATCGACGTCCAGACCGGCCGGGTGATCGAGTTCCGCAACGAGGAAATCGAAAAACTGCAGGAGGCGGTCGCCAGCCAACTCGGCTTTGAGCTGGTCGGCCATCGGCTCGAGCTCTACGCGATCCCCCGCAAATCCGGGCGCGACGAATGATCGGGGAGCGCAGGCCCCGCTCGCGGTGGGGCGGCGGCTGGTCGGCTCCGGGGCCGGGGATCGGGGGCGCCGACCCGGCGCGGCGCGACCGATCATCGTGATCGAGGAAAGCGCCATGGCCGTGGGCAACCGCGCGGCCGCCGGAACCACAGCGCCGATTGTCGACATCCGGTCGGGGGCGCTGCAGGTTCGCCTGGCCGAAAGCGAGGCCGATATCGAGGCGGCACAGGCGTTGCGCTATCGGGTGTTTTATGAGGCGCTTGGGGCCCGGGCGGCGCGCGAAATGCGACATGTGCGGCGCGATGTCGATCGGTTCGACGAAAGCTGCGACCATCTGTTGGTGCTCGACCACAGCCGCGGCGCCGGACCGGGCGCGGTGGTCGGGACCTATCGATTGATCCGGCGCGCCGCGGCGGCGCGGCTCGGCGGGTTCTATTCGGCGGGCGAATTCGATATCTCGCGGCTTGTCGCCTATCCCGGCGAGATCCTCGAACTGGGCCGCTCCTGTGTGGACGCCGCCTATCGTCAGCGATCGGCCGCGCAATTGCTGTGGAGCGGCATCGCCGCCTATGTGTTTCGCTACAAAATCGATCTGATGTTCGGGTGCGCAAGCCTGCCCGGGACCGATCCGGAGCGGCTGGCGCTGCCGCTCTCCTATCTCGCGCATTGCCATCTCGCGCCGCCGGAGTTGCGCGCCCGCGCGCTCGCCGACCGCTATATCGAGATGCGCCGGCTGCCGCCCTCGGCAATCGACAGCACCCGGGCCCGGGCCGGGCTGCCGCCGCTGATCAAAGGTTACCTGCGGCTCGGCGGGTTTGTCGGTGAGGGTGCGGTAATCGATGACGATTTCAATACCACCGATGTTTGTGTCGTAGTCAAAACCGATCTGGTTACTGAAAAATATTCACGCCATTACGAGCGTCAGGCAAAAGATCCGAAAGACAGTTGGGCGAGGGGCGGGTGGACGTCCTGACCGCATGGGTTCGCCAACATTAAGGCTGGCGCGCATAGCGCTCTATCTTCTCTGGACCGTGAGCCTGATGCCGGTGCAGGGCCTGGGTTTGCTGCTCGGCCGGCGCTGGACGCGCACCTTGCCCGTCTTCTATCACCGCTGGTGCTCGCATATCCTGGGCTTCCGCGTGCGGGTTCGCGGCGCGCAGACGAGCTTGCGGCCGGCGCTGTTTGTTTCGAATCACATCTCCTATACCGATATCACCGTGCTTGGCGCGCTGATTCCGGGTTCCTTTGTCGCCAAGACCGAAGTCGCGGGCTGGCCTCTCTTCGGCTGGCTCGCCAAATTTCAGCGCAGCGTCTTTGTCGATCGCCGGACGCTGAGCACCGCCCGCCAGCGCGATGCGATCGCGACCAGGCTAGCCGCAGGCGACGCCCTAATCCTGTTCCCCGAGGGGACGAGCGGCGATGGCAATCGCGTGTTGCCCTTTAAGACCGGGCTGTTCGGCGCCGCCGAGCCACCGCCGGGGGTGCCGCCGGTTGTGGTCCAGCCGGTTTCGCTCGCCTATACGCGGCTCGACGGGATCCCGCTCGGGCGCCTGCTGCGTCCCTACTTGGCCTGGTACGGGACCGCCGAATTGATCCCCCATCTGTGGCAGATGATCGGTCTCGGCACGGTCGAGGTGGTCGTCGAATTCCATCCGCCGACGACGTTAGCCGATTGCGGTTCGCGCAAAGCGCTGGCCGCGTATTGTCAGGCCCGGGTTGCGGGCGGCGTTGCCACCGCCTTGTCGGGCCGGCCGCAGCCGATGCCGGCGCTGCCGGTGGCGGGGGCGCGCGCCGCCCCGACCATTGCCCAACCGGCGCTGTCGTGACCCCGGCCTTACCCATTCCGAGCGAGGCATCGTAGGTGAGCAAGCGGCTCTTTATTTCAACTTATGGCTGCCAGATGAATGTCTACGATTCGAGCCGTATGGCCGAATTGCTG
>JAJPIH010000124.1 GCA_021324875.1 Alphaproteobacteria bacterium | reverse complement strand
TCAGAAACGACCGGGCAAAGCTGCCGGCGCCCTGTACCCCCTTTACTTCCGGCGTGCCGAGCGGGCCGACCCCGCCGCCGGGATTGGGACCGGCCGCCTGCGCCAGCTGGTTGATGCGCGCATTCAGCAGATCCTGCTGCCTGTCGAGTGCCGCCTGCTGTGCGGCGAGTGCGGCCTGGCTGGCCCGCAGCGCCGCCAGCTCGTCGGCCTTTGCAACGCCGCCGACAACCGTAAGCATGCCCGCCACGGCCGCCGTGACGGTTGCGTTGTGTAAATAAAATTTCATGATGTTTCCCCTCCATGCCACGAATGGCAAGGCGGGGTATGATCACGCTGTGTTGCAGTGCAATGAAAACTAGCGATATTTTCTTTGAACCATGTCTTATCATTGCACAATTTTCGGTCTGGATATTACCAGTACTGAGATCGTTTGTCCAACAAATGGGCATCGCTTGATAGATTGCCGCAATAGGCGACTTCTACCACAGTCGTGATGCTTGTGGTTCAGCGCTGTCCTTGGCCAGCGCGACACCGGCGCCGGCGGCTCACAGAGAACGCCGAGCGGCTCGCGCGGTCGCGGGGGTGCCGCGCTTCTTTCCGGATTTGCGCTAGCGGCCGGTGCGGTACACCGCGTCGATCGTCGGCGCCCCGTCGCTGGCGACAATGCCGCGCGCAACCAGATCGAGCAGATGCGCGTGGACCGACCGCGCGGCGGCGCGAGAGAGACCTGGCGCCAGCCCGACATAGAGTCGCTCGACAATCTGCTCGATGCGTTGCGGGCAGGCGGCGAGACACGCGACAACCCCGGCCTCGCGTTCGCGGCGATGGGCAACAAAGGCCCGAACATGCGGTTCGGGCTCGGTAATCGCCGGCCCATGGGTCGGCCAATAGACGCGGTCGCGACGGCGCAGCAATTTGTCGAGCGAAGCCATATACGCGCTCATGTCGCCGTCGGGCGGAGCGATGACGCTGGTCGACCAGCCCATCACATGATCGCCGCTGAACAGCACGCCGGATTCGGGCAGTGCAAAGCAGAGATGGTTGGAGGTGTGGCCCGGGGTATGCACCGCCTCGATACGCCAACCGGCCCCGACAATCTCCGCGCCATCTTCCAACGTCACGTCGGGGATGAAGTCCCAATCCCCGCCTTCCTCGATAGCGGCCTCGCCGCGGTGCCCGCCGGCATGGGGGCCAAAGCCGTAAGTCGGCGCGCCGGTCGCCGCTTTCAGCGCCTTGGCGGCCGGCGAATGATCGTTATGTGTATGGGTGACGAGGATATGGGTGACCCGCTCGCCGGCCAGCCCGCCAAGCAGAGCCGCAACATGCTCGTCGAGATCGGGACCGGGATCGATGACCGCGACCTCGCAGCTCCCGACCACGTAGGTTCCGGTACCCTTGAAGGTGAACGGACTGGGGTTGCGGGCGACGATGCGGCGAATGCCGGGCGCGACCGGTTCGAGCCGGCCATAATCAAACGAGAACTCGCGCAGGAACGGGATGTCGACGGGCATGGCACCGAAGAGTACACGAGACCCGCCGCGCTGTCCCGTTCGGCCGGCGCGGCGACGAGAGGAAACGCCGCGATGAGGATCAAGCTCGACATCGATTGCACCCCCGACGAGGCGCGCCGCTTTCTCGGCCTGCCCGATGTGCAACCTCTGCAACAGGCGCTGTTGCGCGAATTGCAGCAGCAGCTGTCCGCCAATCTCAAGGCGATGGATGCCAAGACGATGATCGATACCTGGCTGCCGGCGACGGTCAAAGGGTTCGAGCAGCTGCAGCAGCTGTTCGTGACGCAACTGGCCGGGCGCGGCGCGGGCGACAAAGAGCCGTGATCCCGACCCTGACGACGCCGCGGCTCTTATTGCGCGCCTGGCGCGACGACGATCTCGCTGCCTTCGAGGCGATGGCCGCCGATCCCGCGGTCATGGAATTTCTGCCCTCGCTGCGCGAGCCGGGCGCCCTCGAGGCCTGGGTTTCAAGGCTCAAATCGCATTGGCGCGAGCACGGCTTTGGCCGCTGGACGGTGGAATTGCCAGGCAAAGCCGGCTTTGCCGGGATCGTCGGGCTTGCCTGGGTCCCGTACGAGGCGCATTTCACCCCGGCCGTCGAAATTGCCTGGCGGCTCGCGCGCCCTTATTGGGGATGCGGGTATGCGAGCGAGGCGGCGCGCGCCGCACTCGACTACGGGTTCTTGGGGCTCGGTCTTGCCGAGATCGTCGCGGTGACGGTACCGGCCAACTCACGCTCCCGACGCATCATGCAGCGCCTCGGCATGACCCACGACCCGGCCGATGATTATGACCATCCGAACCTCCCGGATGGACCGCTCAAACGGCATGTGCTGTACCGGTTGCGCAACCCGATGGCGGCAACGTGACGATCCTGCTGGTCCGACATGGCGAGACCGAATGGAATGTGGCCCGGCGCAATCAGGGCCGGCTTGATTCGCCGCTGACCGAGCGCGGCCGGGCCCAAGCCCGCGCGGTCGGGCAATGGCTGGCCAGACTGCCGCAAGCGGCCGCAGCGCCGATCGTTTCGAGCCCGCTCGGCCGCGCCCGGGCTACCGCCGCGATCATCCGCGAGCAAATGGGCGGGACCGCTGCCCTCACTATCGACGAACGCCTGCGCGAATTGTCGATCGGCGACTGGGACGGCCTGACCTACGCCGAGATCGCAGCGCTGGCGCCCGGCCTCTTTGCGCGGGAAGGACCTTTATGGTGGTTCGGTGCGCCCGGCGGCGAGGATTACGATACGTTTTCCGGGCGTCTGGCGGCCTGGCTCGGCGAGCAGGATGAGGGCGGCGTGCGGATCGTCGTCACCCATGGTCTTGTCAGCCGGGTCTTGCGCGGGCTTTACCTTCGCTTGCCGCCGGCCGAGGCCCTGGCGTTGCCGGTGCCGCAGCATCGCCTGTTCCGGCTTGCGGGGAGCAAGGTCGAGACGATCCGCGTGCCGGGTGCTACGCCTGGCCGCCCGGGGTGATGCTGCCCGGGGTGATGCCGCCCGGGGTGATGCCGCCCGGTCTCGGCAGCGCGGCCCTAACGCAGCGGCCGCAGCAGACGGAGCGGGTTCGGCAGCCGTTCGACGACGGTTTCGAGATCGCGCCGCAACCGCCCAAAGCGAACAAAACCGGCCAGCCGGCGGGCGACAAAGTCGCGCGTATCGGCGAAATCTTCCGACCGGTCTTCAAGCCAATAGAGCACCGCCGCGGCATAGATCGCCGCCAAGCTCGCGCGCTTGGTGTAAAAGCTGAAATCGGTGGCGCCGTCGCCCGCGGCATACCAGACCGCGTCGACGGTCTCGTAGAGCAGGCGCGCCGCGAGCAGCGCGTTGTGCGGCAGCGCCAACACGGCCAAGGCCCGCCGCACCGCCTCCCGCCACGGTTCGACGAGCTCGAACCGGATGGCGATCGCCCGGGCGATCCGGTCGGCGGTGGATGCATCCGCCGGCGGCTCGGCTTCAAGCCGGTCGAGCATGCGCTGATCGGCCCAGCGGCTGAAGCCGGCGACAAGATCGACGGCGCCGCGCGGAAACAGCGCCCGCGCCTCCTCTTCGTCGATCCCGCAGCGACGCGCCGCGGCGCGCAGCACCGCCCGCGACCAGCCGTCAAACGCAACATCAGGCAGGGCCGCCTCGATCAGCGCCCGGCGCAGATTGTCGGCGAGCGGACTGTTCATTCGACCAGCGTCTCGCCCAAGAATTCGGCGAGATCGACCGGGTGCCGCTCAAGCTCGTCCATGAAGAACAAGTGGCGCAGATCGACCAGCCGCTGCGGATAAAGGATCCCGTCAAGGTGGTCGCATTCGTGCTGGACCACGCGGGCGTGAAACCCGGCAGCCTCGCGTTCGACCAAATTGCCGTCGAGATCGAGCGCATGGTAGCGGATGCGCAGATGGCGCGGCACGAGGCCGCGCATTCCGGGCACTGAAAGACAGCCCTCCCATCCGAATGCCCGCTCCTCGCCGACCGGTTCGACCACGGGATTAATCAGGACCGTCAGCTGCTGTGCAACATCGCCCGGAAGCCCGCTCAAACGCTCGCCGGAGACAAAAAACACGACGCTCCGCCACGGCGCATGCACCTGCGGGGCGGCAAGTCCGGTGCCGCCGGCATCCTCCATCGTCTCGACCATGTCCTTGACCAGCCGCCGCACCCACGGCGCCTGCGGGTCGTCGACCGCGGCGGCCTTCTGACGCAAGACGGGATTGCCCATCCGGGCGATTTTCAGCAGGGACATGGCTAAGCATATGGCGCTTGCACCGCCATCGTAAAGCGCGGCCGGCGGCTCAGCCTTCACAGCGCGACCCGCGAGTGCTAAATTTGTTCGAGGGTGCGGCATTTGGCGTCGCACCGGTTGCCTCTATGGAGAAAAGCCCCCGTGCAAGTCCTCGTCCGCGACAACAATGTCGACCAGGCTCTGCGAGCCTTGAAGAAAAAGATGCAGCGCGAGGGCGTGTTCAGGGAAATGAAATTGCGGCGCAGCTACGAAAAACCCTCGGAGCGTCGTGCGCGCGAACGGGCCGAGGCGATCCGCCGTTATCGCAAGCTGTTGCGCAAACGTATGGAGCGCGAAGGCTACTAGCTCCACCCCTCGTCGCTGCGGCCGCGTTCCCAGCCCCGTCGCCCACGCGCGACCTAAATTGACCTTTGCCGATGCGATCGCACCTGCCGGCCCGGCGGGGCCGGACCCGATCGCTCCCGGCTAAGCGGCTTGCGAGGCCGGGCGGGACAGGGCGCGGCGGCTGAGCACGATTTTCTGCGCCGACCGGCCGAAAAAGTGATACCCCGACCCGCCTTCGGCGAGCAGATCGAGAAAGGCGTCAGGCTCGGCAATCCGCACCGAACCGAGAATATCGGCGCCGCGCGCAAGAAAGGCGTCGGGCAGCATGCCGACCGTCGGGCCGACCACGGTGACGCGAGCTTCCGGCCGTGCCAGCGCCAGCAGATCTTCGAGCGTCGCGTTGACCAGGGTCGAGCCGGTAATCAACAGCACATCGGCCTGAGGCACGATCTCGGGCGCCATCTCGGCGGGGCGAAAAAACGGCAGCTCATCGCCCTTGAGGGTCGCCGGATCCTGCTCCAGCACCAGAAAGGGCTGGCGCAGGCGCTTCAATTCCTTCAGGAACGGGACAAACGCGCCGACCACAACCACCCGCTCGCCGGCGCCGATTTTGGTAGCATCAAAGGCATCGACACCGGTGAGAAGCTCGACGCCCGGATGCGGGCGACGGCGCCAGCAATCCTCGGCCAGCGCGTTGAGCGTGGCAATGCCGACAGCACGGCGGATGCCATGCGGGCTCAGCGCCTCCTCGGCCAGCGCCACCGCCGGCCGGCCGCGCATTTTGCCGGGAAACGGCATCGCCATCGTCGAACTCGGGCAGCACACCGCCTCCGGGATGGTCTTGATCGGCGTCGCACAGGCGCCGGCGACACCGTTACTAAGCTTGACGCCGGTAAAGAACAGGCCGACCACCACGCGCTCGACCGTCAAATCCGCGAGATCGGGGCCGAGGATGTCGCCGATCGCGGCGATCGTGTCGCCCAATATCGAACCGGTTTTTGCCTGCGCCATTTCCACTCGTTCTCCATCCGCCGGTGGCCACGCCCTATCGGCTGGGATATATCGGGCAGCTTACCAGAGCCCGCCGCGGCTGGCCAACAGCCCATGGAGGAGAGAAATGAAGATCAGCGCGCGCAACCAGCTCAAAGGGCGGATTGTCGGCGTCGCCAAAGGACAGACCACCGCCCATGTCCGGATCGATATCGGCGGCGGCGTGGTCGTGACGGCATCGATCACCAATGAGGCGGTCGACGATCTCGGCCTCCAAACCGGCGACGAGGCCTATGCGATCATCAAGGCTTCGGATGTGATGGTCGCCAAGTGAGGCGGTGTCGGCCCGGCGCGTCGCGGGATTGGCGCGCGTCCAAACCTACAAGGGTCTTGCCATGGTCTATCTGCCGCCGGTGTTTACCGAGACCCGTCCCGAAATCCTCCTCGCCCATATCGAGCGCCATGATTTCGCTGTTCTGGTGAGCCATGGAAGCCGTGGATTGGCAGCAAGCCGCGTTCCGTTTCTGCTCGAACGGCGCGCCGAGAACCTGTTTCTGCAGGCGCATCTGGCGCGCCCCAACCCGCAGGTCGCGGACCTCGCCGAAGCCGAAGAGGTGCTTGTTCTGTTCGAAGGGCCGCACGCCTATATCTCGCCACGATGGTATGCGACAGGGCCGGCCGTGCCGACCTGGAACTACGCCGATGTCCATGCCTATGGGCGTCCGCAGCTGATCGAGGACAAGGAATGGCTGCGCGCCTTTTTGCGGCGGCTTTCCGATCGCCACGAACTGGGCGCCGCCGCACCGTGGCGCATCGAGGATCAGCCCGCCTCCT
>JAJPIH010000455.1 GCA_021324875.1 Alphaproteobacteria bacterium | reverse complement strand
CCGCATGGCCTATTGGCATCTCGAGCCGGGGCACCCGAACCGCTTGGCGCCCGGGCGCCGCGTCCGCCACACGATGAACCCGCCGCTGGTGCTGAAGGATGGGCGTTTGTGGTGCGTCTTTGGCACCCCCGGCGCCGACAACCAGGTGCAGGTCAATCTCCAGGTCCTGAGTGCGATGATCGATTTCGGGCTCGACCCGCAGCAGGCCGCCGAGATGCCGCGCTGGACCTCGCATTTTTCGGGGCAATATGCGAATTGGCCGCATCGCGGCCCTGACGAACTGATCATCGAGCGTCGCCTGCCGGAGGCGGTGCGCGCCGAGCTCGCGCGCCGCGGGCATCCGGTCGTGACCGTCGGCGACCTCGATGGGCCGTGCAGCGTCGAAATCATCCGCCGCGACGAGGCCTCGGGCATGCTGTTGGCGGGCTCCGATCCGCGCCGCGATGGCTGGGCTGCGGCCTGGTAGGCGTGCTCGCGGTAACCTTCCCGGGCCGCACCGGGCCGACGCCAACCGGGGCGCGTCGGGTGGTTGATCTGGGTCAAGGCGCGGGCGCGGTGCCGGGTTTACGTAGAGCGACGATCCGACTGGCGCGCTCTGACCATCCAGGCGCGGAGGGATCGCACGGATGGCCATGTATCAGAATCTCCTCGCTGCCCTCGACCTTAACGAGGAGGCGTCGTGCCGCGCGCCGCTGCTTGCTGGCGCGGAAATGGCGCGTCGCTTCTCCGCCCGGCTTCATCTGCTCACCGTGATCCGCGATGTCGAGGCGATCTGGCAGCTGAAGGCCGCGCCGCTCGGCTACGATGTGGTCGTCGCGTATCTCGAAAGCCGGCTGGGCGAACTGATCCGTCGGCATGGGCTGGTCGATCTCGAACCCGACATTCTCGTGCGGCACGGGGCCAGCATTTATGACGAAATCCTCAGCGCCGTTGAGGAGACAGGCGCCGATCTTGTGGTGATCGGCTCGCATCGCCCGGCGATGAAGGATTACCTGCTGGGCACCAATGCGTCACGGGTCGTGCGGCACGCGCGCTGCTCGGTTCTCGTCGCCCGCGAGTAAGCATGGAGGGTGATCCGGCAGGCGGTTTCCGGCCTGGCCTTTCCAGCCGCGAGGCCGCTGTCCGCCTTGCGGCCGAAGGGCCCAATGCTTTGCCCCAGGCCGGGCGCCGGACCTTGGGTCGGATCGTCGGCGAAATTCTGCGTGAGCCGATGTTCGCGCTGCTGCTGGCGGCGGCGGCGATCTACCTCGCTCTCGGCGACCTTCGGGAAGCCATGGTGCTCGCGGCGTTCGCCTCCACCTCGGTTGTGATCGCCGTGGTGCAGGAGGCCCGCACCGAGCGCGTGCTTGACACCCTGCGCGACCTCACCAGCCCGCGAGCGCTCGTGATCCGCGACGGTATCGCCCAGCGGATCGCCGGCACCGAAGTGGTGCGCGGCGATCTGCTGGTCCTTGCCGAAGGAGACCGGGTGCCGGCCGATGCGATCCTATGGTCCGCCCACGATCTGCTTTGCGACGAATCGCTTCTTACCGGCGAGGCGGTGCCGGTGCGCAAGGTAGCGGCTGGCGGTCCGACGGGCGCGAAGCGCCCCGGCGGCGACGATCTTCCCTATGTCTACTCCGGTAGTCTGGTCGTGCGTGGTCACGGCCAGGCCGAAGTCGTTGCGACCGGCGCACGCAGCGAGATCGGCAAGATCGGGCTGGCGATCACGCGGCTTGATCCGGAGCCGCCGCGGTTGCAAGCGCAGATGCGGCGGCTGGTGCGCAATTTCGCCGCGGTTAGCCTCAGTCTCAGCGCCCTCGCCGCGGTGCTCTACGGAATGTGGCGCGGAGGCTGGCTCGACGGGCTGCTGAGCGGTGTGGCGCTCGGCATGTCGATGCTGCCGGAAGAGTTTCCGCTGGTCCTGACGGTGTTCATGGTGATGGGCGCCTGGCGCATTTCGCGTGCCCGGGTCCTCACCCGCCGCATCGCCGCGATCGAGACCCTTGGCGCCGCAACGGTGTTGTGCACCGACAAGACCGGCACCCTGACCCAGAACCGCATGAGCATCGTTGCGCTCTCCTGCGGGCCCGAAATCTGGCGGCGGGGCGACCCGGGCGCGGTCGGTCCGCGGTTCGCGGAACTGGTCGAATACGGCGTTCTTGCCTCCGCGCGCGAGCCGGTCGATCCGATGGAGAAGGCCTTCCATGGGCTCGGCGAGGAGGCCTTACCGGCGCAATCGAGGCCTTATCTCGGCCGCACCCTGAAATGGGAATACGGGTTGCGGCCGGACCTGCTCGCCGTGACCCATGTGTGGGAAGAACCGGGGGCAAAAATGCTGACCGTCGCGGCCAAGGGAGCCCCCGAGGCCATCGCCGAGCTTTGTCGAATGACCGAACCGGAGCTCGCCAAGATGCGCCGCGCCGTCGACGCCATGGCGCGCGAAGGGATGCGCGTGCTGGCGGTGGCGCGCGCCGCGATTTCGGCGACGGTTGCGCGCCCGGAGACGCCGCGGTCGTTTGCGTTAACCTTTCTCGGCCTTGTTGGAATTGCCGATCCGTTGCGGCCGAATGTGCCCGCGGCGGTCCGCGAATGCCGCACCGCGGGGATCAGGGTCGTCATGATTACCGGCGATTATCCGCAGACCGCGCACGCCATCGCCGCCGCAGCCGGGTTTGCGTCGGGCGAGGTGGTAACCGGCGCCGACCTCGATTGCCTCGGCGACAGCGAACTGAAGGAGCTGGTGCGCTCGGCCACAATCTTCGCCCGCATCATGCCCGAACAAAAATTGCGCATTGTCAATGCGCTCAAGACCAATGGCGAGATCGTTGCTATGACTGGCGACGGCGTCAACGACGCGCCTTCGCTGAAAGCCGCCCATATTGGCATCGCGATGGGCGGTCGCGGCACCGACGTCGCGCGCGAGGCCGCGGCGCTTGTCCTGCTCGATGACGACTTTGGGTCGATTATCAGCGCCATCCGCCTGGGGCGACGGATCTATGACAATCTGCGGAAAGCAATGGCCTATATTCTTGCCGTGCACGTGCCGATTGCCGGCCTTGCTTTGGTTCCGCTCCTGTTCGGGCTGCCGCTTATATTGTGGCCGTTGCACATCGCGTTGCTCGAAATGGTCATCGACCCGGTGTGCTCGATCGTTTTTGAAGCCGAGCGCGAGGAAGCCGACACGATGTGTCGCCCGCCACGTGATCCGGCTGCTCCGCTCTTGCCTGCCGGCTTTGTCGTCTGGAGCTTGCTGCAAGGAGTGGCGGTGCTGGCCTTTGTCGCCGGTCTGTTCGTGCTGGTGTTGCGCCGAGGCCTCGCCGAGAGCGATGCGCGCGCCCTCGCCTTTGCCGCTCTCGTCGTGGTCAATTTCGGCCTCGTCCTCGTAAACCGGTCGCGCGGCTATTCGCTGCGGGCCGCGCTGGTGCAACCCAATCCGGCGTTATGGTTGGTCGCTGCCGCTACTGCGGTCATTCTGGCGGCCATCCTTCTCGTCCCGCCAGCGCGGGACCTCTTTCGTTTCGGGCCTTTGCACGCCGATGATCTGGCGGTGGTGTTCGCCGGCGGGATTGTGCTGTTGATTATGCTCGAGTTGGGGAAAAAGAGATTGCACCCGCTATGGGCTTCGCCGGGTCGGACGACACGGGCGCGCGCTCGGTGAAGGCTGTTTCGTGTCTACCCGAGATATCGGCTTTGCTCGAAGAAGATTACCGAAGGCGAGCCGTGCCGTCGTCGCCGCCGGTGTCATCGCATTGTCGTTGGCAGCTTGGGCCCAACCAACCCCGGACCAAATTGCCCGCAGCCTCGGCGAGATGGAATGGCGCGCCTCGGTCTGCGGCTTGTCTACCGCACCGATCGAGACCACCCTTGATCGCTACATCCGGCGCAGCGAAGCCGGCACGCTGCAGGCCCAGCACCTGCGCGAGGAAATGCTCGCCGGCCGCGCCGAATACGAACGCATCTTCGGCCGCCATGTCGATTGTGACAATGTCGCCGCCGAGACCGCGGATTTGATCGCCAAGACGGATCGATATGGACTTCGCCCGAGCGGTTTACCCTCGCGTTGAACGCGGAAGTACCCCGTGTCGCGGTCGGCGCCATGACAACCCGAGCCGGTTTCGGCGGCCCGGTTGCAGGCGCCTCGCAGCGGCGGTTTTCCAGGGTCGTGCTCCGGTTCAGTTGATGCCCAGCAATTTGGCGGCGGTGCCGCCGAGGATCGCGATCCGGTCATCGTCGGAGAGGCCGGGGATCGACAGGATGTGGTCGACCGGCACCCGGTTCCACGGAAACGGGTAGTCGGTGCCGACCATGATCTGGCCGACGCCGGTCTCGGCAATCAAGTGACGCATCGCCTCGCCGGTGAACATGATCGAATCGAAATAAAGCTGGCCGTCCTTCAAATATTGCGTCGGCTTTTTCTTGGGCAACGGCCCGACCCGGTCGGGAAAGGTGGTGATCACCGCATCTGAGCGGTTGGCGTAGGACGGTAGATAACCGCCGCCATGCGCGGCGCAAATCTTCAACCCGGGGAAGCGGTCGAGCGTGCCCTCGAAGATCAGGTGCGACAAGGCGATCGTGGTTTCGAGCGGGTTGCCGATCGTGTTGGTCAACAGGCCGCTGCCTTTGAGCCGGCCGCTCGGCTCCAATTCACGCGTGCCAAGCGGGTGCATGAAGATCAGGATGCCGAGCTCTTCGGCCTTGGCCCAGACCGGATGGAATTTGGGGTCGGCCAGTTCCTGTCCGGCGACGCTGCCGCCGACCGACAGACCGCGCAAGCCGAGCTTTTTGATCGCATAGTCGAGCTGCTCGACGGCAAGGTCGGGGTGCTGCAAGGCGACGGTCGCAAAGGCGACAAAGCGGTCGGGCATTGCCGCGCAGAATTCGGCAAGCTTTTCGTTCTGAATTCGGATCAGCTCGGCGGCGGCGTCACGTTCGGCGCGGTACCAGTAGGGATTGATGCTGAGCGCTTCGACATCGATGCCCTCGGCGTCCATCTCGGCGATGCGGTCGGCAAGGTTGGACCACAACAGACCCGGGGCTTCGAGCGGATGATTGATGATGGCGGCGGCCTCGGGAACGATCGTGTGGGCGTGAATATCGACGGTTTTCACCCGCTTGCCGCTGATCACCACCTCGCGGCGCCGCCCGGGTTGCGCGCCCTGGGCGGCATGCGCCGGGCGCGGCCGCAGCAGGCTGCAACCCACAAACGCCAGGCCGGCCGCCGCACCGGCGATCAATTCCGCTGGAACAGGCATGTTTCCTCCTCAATTGTCTAGGAAGAGTGCTCGTGTCTAGGAAGGGTGCTCGAATTCGAGGGCGAGGGCATGCTCGATGCGCCGGTCGGGCACCAACCAGATCGCGGCGACAAGAGCATAGATCGCCACCGATATCCAGGGGCTCAAAAAGGCCAGCGCAATTCCGAGCAAATAGAGAATTGGCGAGACCTTTCCCTTGATGTCGCTGCCCAGCGCCTTGGCCAGCAGCGAGGCCGCTCCATGGCTGCGATTGATCGCGATCTGTAGCAGGTACCAGGCGGCCGCCGGCATCAGCATCGCCACCCCGTAAATCGCCGTCGGTAACGAGGCGAACCGGTTTTCGCCCATCCATCCGGTCGCAAACGGCACCAGCGACAGCCAGAACAAGAGATGGTTGTTGGCCCACAAAATCCGGCCGCTGACCCGGGTGACGGTGTGCAGCAGGTGGTGATGATTGTTCCAATAAATGGCAATGTAAATGAAACTCAAGACATAGCTGAGAAAGACCGGAATCTGGCCGGCGAGCGCTTTCAGATCCGTTCCCTGCGGCACCTTCAGGTCGAGCACCATGATGTTGATGATGATCGCGATCACGCCGTCGCTGAATGCGGTCAACCGATCTCTGCGCATGGCGATCCGCCCGGGTTGTTGTCGATATGTAATCGGCGCTGTTCGCGAATTTTATGTTGCGGCCTTCGCCAATCTACACGCCGTTGAACCCCCGATGCGACCGCGCTCTTATCAGGCGTGTCTTTGTCAGCGGGGGTTGCCGGATCATCGTTCGATCGATCTTGGCCACCGGCAGCCGGGCGGCCCGCTGAGCGGCGATGGGCGATCTGCGGCCGGAGGCGGGAGCCGGCCTCGAGGGCTGCAGGTGGCGGCGGCAGCGGCTTCGGTTCTTGCGCGGCTTCGGTTCTTGCGCCGGCGGACAAGCCGGCGTAAGGATTGGGCATTTGTCATCGGGAGGCGAGAATGGCAGACACGGACATCGAAAGCCCGGCCGAGGCGATCAGCCCGTCCGGCATCAATCATCTCGTGCTGAATGTCCGCGATATTGAGGAGTCGCATAAATTCTGGACCGAAATTGTCGGTTTCAAACAAGTCGGCGAATTGCACCCGCGCGCCGACCGGCCGACCCCGCCCAAGATGCGGTTTTACAGCGCGGTCAATAACGGGCAGCTGACCCATCATACCGTGGCGCTGGTCGAAAGCCCAAACCTGCCGCCGCCAACCGAATGGGTGCTGTCGAACGGCTCGGTCGCGATCAATCACGTCGCGCTGACGATGCCGAGCCGCGAGGCTTGGCTGAAGCAGCTGAAATTCCTGCAGAGCCGCGGCGTCAAGTTCAACTGGCGGGTCAATCACGGGGTGACGCACAGCGTCTACATCAACGACCCCAACGGCTACGGCGTCGAATTCTTGTACGAATTGCCGCGCGAGATGTGGGAAAACGACATTGATGCCGGCATCAACTGGCTGGAAAACTTGCCGACCGAAGGTCCGGAGGCGCTGGTCGATCGCACCGACACGCCAAGCTTCGGGGTCAAAGAGCCGGTTCCCGCCGAATAGCCCGCGAAAGCCCGGCGAGGATCCTCTCGCCGTGGCAAAGCGCAAGGCATTGTTGAGCGGCAGCAACGGCTGCCGCTTTTTTTAACCAACAAATTCCCGCCGGTGTGAGCCGGCTCACATGATTGGGCGCCGGCGACGCCGATATGCTCGCCGGGCGCGCCCTGCGGGTTTGACGCCGAGGCCATCGCTTCGCGGGGCGGCCCCGGGCCCGGAACCAGGTCGCGCTGGCGGCCCGGCCTCGCTGACTGTCTCGGCAGTGGAGCAGCCCATGACCGAAATTGTCATTATCAACAAATGCTCGGTGCTTTCCGACGCCCATATTCAGGCGGTCATTCCCGCCGTGCAGGCGCAAGTTAACGAAGACTTTGCCCCGATCTGGGGGGTCGGCGCCGATATCCAGTTTCTCGGAAAAGGCGCGCATGTGCCGAGGGGCA
Organism: Alphaproteobacteria bacterium; assembly: GCA_021324875.1. Lineage (GTDB taxonomy): Bacteria > Pseudomonadota > Alphaproteobacteria > ATCC43930 > CGMCC-115725 > AP-15. Next base: position 10,521 of record JAJPIH010000455.1, on the reverse strand, counting down.
TCTGGCCGCTCTATATACTCGACCATTCCGATCAGCCCGGGGCGCTCGGTTACCATCTCGACGAACACGGACGGGTCGAGGGCAAGGTGTTTGCCGCCGACGACCAGCGCTATGGCGTCTCGTGGACTGTCGATTTGACCCATGAATTGCTGGAGATGCTGGGCGACCCGACGACCGAAACCCTGATCGACCTGTCCGACGGGCGGCAATGCATTCGCGAAGTCTGCGACGCCGTCGAAGACGACAGCATTGCGTATATGAAAAACGGGGTGCTGGTCAGCGATTTCGTGACCCCCAAGTATTTTTTTGAAAGCGGCGGCCCGGACAAATACGATTTCTGCGGTCGGCTCGACGGCCCGGCACCGGCGCTGACGCCCGGCGGCTATCTCGGAATTTATGATCCGACCACCGGGCAGTGGACCCAAGTCACCGCACGCTTGCAGAACGGCGCCACGAGTTACCGCTCGCGCCGCCACGGCCGCACCGCATGGCATGCAACCCATGCCCACCGCCGCCACGACCGCTGAGCGCGCCCGACCGCATTAGCGCAAGCAAGCGCTCAAAGCGCCTCCTCCACCTCTCCGGCGCGTCCCGGTTTGGGCGCGCCGTTTTTTTTACCGGTTCGCGTGACGGCGGATGAAATCGATAAAGATTGCCGCCAGCAACCCCTCTTTTGCCTCCCAATCTTCGAGGGCGATGTCGAGATCGGGCCGGTCTTCGCTCAGCACCTCATGGTATTCGGCGTTGGGCATCAACCGGTGGGCGGCCTGGCCGGCGCTGCGCAAATGGACGCGATCGTTGCCGGGGACGACGCAGGCCGGCATCGTCAGCGAGCGCAGCTCGTCGGGGCTGAGGCCGATAACCGCATGATCGGCGCCGTCATTGAAGCTTTGCCGCCAGCGCTCCATCTGGGCTGCGAACGCCGTCGGGTCGAGCCCCAACAGCCGCGCGCGGTTGGCCGGGTTGGCGGCGACGACCTCGCGGAAATGCTCGCTGTCGCACACCGCCGCCATGCCGCCCCGATGCGCCAATTCGATAAACTGGCCATAGTAATTCTGCGCCAATCGCTCGGCGGCGTAGCGGCCGCCGGTCACCCGCCACAGCAGCAGCCCGCGCACCGCCGCCGGGTGGCGCAGCGCAAAGCGCAGTGCCAGCCGGCATCCCGACGAGCTGCCGCCGATAAAAGCGGGCGTCGCGTCGAGCCGCGTTAGCAGTTCGTGCAGGTCCTCAACCCATACCTCGTTCTCGGATTGGCCCTCGAATGCGACACTCGAAGCGCCGCAATTGCGCCGGTCATAAACAAGCACACGACAGCCGGCCTCGGCGATCTTTTCGCCAAGCGGCTTGACGCCGGCGAGCGCCCGTCGCCCGCCCGGCTGCAATGCCACCCAAGGTCCGCGCCCGCCAATAACCTCGTAATTGATGTCGACGCCGCGTAACGAAGCGATCGGCATGGCTCTCCCCGTGGTCGATCATTGTGAATTCTGCCATCTTAGCCGAGTTCGCTTGCCCGCGCAGAGGAAACGGCATGGATTTGCGCAGCGGGGTTTGCCCGCTTGCCGGCGGGGTCGATGCCGCCATCAGGCCACAGCGGCGCGGCGAGATTTGTTGTTCCAGGCGCGGTGGGCGGCGGCCCGGCCGTCGCGGCGTTGCTTCGTCCCGCGCCGAGGTAAGGGAGGTTGCGTGATCCGCGAGGAGCTAGTGTTCGTCGCGACTTGCGACGTTTCGGGACATGTGCGCGGCAAGGGATTCCCGGCGCGTGAATTGCCGCATCGGCTGGCAAAGGGGATCGGCTGGACCGGCAGCAATCTGATGATGTCGCCGGCCGGCCCGATCTGGGACACGCCGTTCGGCACCGCCGGCGATTTTATGATCGTGCCCGACCCCGGGGCCGAGGTTCGGGTCGATTTCGGCGACGGCTCGGCGGTCGAGCATTTCTTTCTCGGAGACATGTGCACGACCGACGGCGAGCCGTGGGAATGCTGCCCACGCGCCTTTTTGCGGCGGGCCGTGCGGGAACTCGAAGCGGTTGCCGGGCTGCACCTGATTGCCGCCTTTGAGCAGGAATTTGTCTATACCGGCACCGACGACCGTCCCGGCGATGCCTACGCGCTTGGCGCGTTTCGCCGGCAGGGAAACTTTGGCGAGGCGTTTATCGCTGCGTTGCGCGCTGCCGGCGTCGGTCCCGACAGTTTTCTGGCCGAATATGGCGCCCGCCAGTTCGAAGTGACGGTGGCGCCGCAGCCCGCGCTGACCGCCGCCGACCATGCCGTGATCACCCGCGAGATGGCGCGCGCCGCGGCATGGCGCCTTGGTCATCGCGCGGTCTTTTCGCCCAAGCCCGATCCCGACGGTGTCGGGAACGGCGTCCACATCCATATGAGCCTGTGGCGGGGCGCCAACGAGCCGGCCACCTACGAGGCTGGCGGGCCGATGGACCTGACAACACCAGCCCGGCATTTTTGCGCCGGGATCCTGCACCACATGCCGGCGATCTGCGCCCTGACCGCCCCGTCGCCGGTGTCGTATCTGCGGCTTGTTCCGAACCGCTGGGCGCCGACCCTGATCGACCTGCTGCGCCAGGACCGGGGTGCCTGCCTGCGTATCTGTCCGGTCTTTGCCGCCGCGACGCCGGACGAAGTGGCGCGCCAGTTCAACATCGAATTCCGCGCCGCCGACGCCGCCGCGCGCCCCTACCTGGCACTTGGCGCGATCATCTTTGCCGGCGCCGACGGCATCCGCCGCGGGCTGCCGCTGCCCGATCCGATAGCACCGGCGCCGTCACTGCCGCCCTCGCTCGACGCCGCCCTCGACCATCTGGCGGCGAGCGAGGCCGCGCGCGGCTGGCTCGGGCCAACCCATCTCGACGCCTATCTGCGGTTCAAGCGGGTCGAGGCGGAAAAGGTGGCGGGCTTGGCCCCGGCCGAGCTTTGCGCGCATTACGCCGAGATTTATTGAGGGGTCGTCGGAGCATGGCCGAGCCTATCGCGACCTTTGGCGGGGCGCTGCTTGCCCCCGGCGAACCCGATCCGGTCATGGTTGTCAACGAGACCGGCCGATCGGTCTTTTTTCTCGCCTGCGACCATGGCGGGCGAAGCTTTCCACGACGGCTCGGACGGCTGGGGCTCGACGAGCCCGACACCCTGCGCCATATCGCCTGGGACATCGGTATCGCCGAGGTTGGCCGGCGATTGTCGGCGGCGCTCGATGCCGCATTGATTGTGCAGACCTATTCGCGGCTGGTGATCGACTGCAACCGCGATCCTTCGGTGCCAAGCTCGATCCCAGAAACCAGCGAGGACACCCCGATCCCCGGCAACCGCGATCTTGGCGAAGATGAACGCCGGGCGCGGCGCGAGGCTATCTTCACGCCCTACCACCGGCGCATCGCCGCCGTCCTCGATCGCCGGCAGTCAGACGGTCGCGCCTCGGCGCTGATCGCGTTGCATAGTTTCACACCGGTGTTTCGCGGCGTCGCGCGACCGTGGCATGTCGGCGTGCTGTTCAACCGTGACGATCGACTCGCCCGACCGCTGCTCGAATTGCTGCGCGCCGAGGGTGACCTTGTGGTCGGTGAAAACGAGCCCTATCGCGTAACCGATCTCACCGACTATACGGTTCCAGTGCATGGCGAGCGGCGCGGGCTGCCGCATGTCGAAATCGAAATCCGCCAGGACCTGCTCGCCGACCCGGCCGGACAGAGCTCTTGGGCCGCACGGCTGGCGCGGCTTCTGCCCGCCGCTTTTGCGCGGTTGCCGGGAGGATGACGACGCGACGGGTGCACAACCCGCAGCGCCGACCGGCACACGGCGAGCGGAATCACGGCCGCCGCGGCACGCCTCGACCGATAAGCGCCGGGCCGCCCCGCCGCAGACCGCCCCGCCGTCTCGGATGACCAGCGCCGACCGGTTCAACCCGGGCGGCGGGCGGTCACCAGCAGAACCGTTGACGGCAGCCGGATCGGGCCGCTCGCGGCGGCGGCCGCAAGCGCCTGCGCGATTTCGGCACGGATGTTCTCGCGCGTGGCGGAATCCGGCTGTTTCTCGTCGATCAGCCGGGCGGTGGGTCCGATGACGAGCGCGTGCCCGGCCTCTTCCTCGGCACCGGCCAGGACCATATCGGGATGCGCACGCTCGATCGCGATCCCGGCAAACCCCGCAGCGCTAAGAAACTCGCGAACATAGTCCGGGTCGGCAAACGCCATTGGTCCGGGGCTGCGCGGCGGCGTCGGTTGCGGCGGGCCGAGATGGCGCAACGCGATACGGGAGGGGAGGAGCCAGTGCTCATTCTCGTCGAGCCTTCCCCAACAGGCAAAGGCGAGCCGTCCGCCGGGGCGGGTGGCATTGATCAGGTTGGCAAAGGCTGCCGCGGGATCGGCGAAAAACATCACGCCAAACCGAGAGGCGATCAGATCGAAAGCGCCGGGCTCGAATTTGTGGGTCTGAGCATCGGTCTCGACCAGTTGCACGTTGCGCAAGCCGGCCGCGGCCAACCGCCTTTGTGCGCCGGCCAGCATCGCCGTCGAGATGTCGGCGCCGACCACCTTGCCGCGCGCGCCCACCACCTCAGCCAGCGGGACCGTGAAGGCGCCGGTGCCGCACCCGATTTCGAGGGCCTGCTCGCCCGGTTGTGCGCCGCAAGAGCGGAGCAACAGGTCATTGACCGCCTGCACCCGGCGCTCGACCACACCTTCGAGACCAACCCAGCGCGGCCCCGCCACGGTATTCCAATAGTCGCGCTGTGCGGCGTTTGCGCTCGCTGGTTCGGGCATGGATGTCTCCGCTGATCGGATCCGGCCGGTTGACTGTTGCCGCCCCGGCGCAGCCGGCACGGCGTCAATCCATCAGCAGCCCGCCGGACAGGTTGATCGATTCGCCGGTAATATAACCCGCTTCATCCGAGGCGAGAAAGGCTGCCGCCTTTGCGACATCGGCGGGAACCGAAACGCGCCCCAGCGGGATCGACTTCTCGCGCTCGGCCGTCTGGGGCAGCCCGTAATGTCGCTGCTGGGTTTCGAGCGCTCGACGCATGGCGGTCTCGACCACGATCCCCGGACAGATCGCGTTGACGCGGATGTTGTAGGGGGCCATTTCGCGCGCGAGCGCCTGGGTCAAGCCGATTACGGCGAATTTGCTCGCACTGTAGCCGGCGAAATAGGCGTTGCCGGTCTTGCCGGCCCATGAGGCGAGATTGACGATCACCCCCGAGCGCCGCGTGATCATGTGCGGCAAAACCGCGCGGCTGACGATGAAAACGCCTTCGACATTGACCGCCAGCATTGCGCGGAGAGTGGCAAGCGGCATGTCGAGCGCCGGCCCGGTACAGCAGATGCCGGCATTGTTGACCAGAAGATCGATCCGACCGAAGCGCTTGATCGCGGTCTCGACGGCGCGGCTGACCTCGTCCTCGGCGGTGACGTCGGCGATAACGCCAAGCCCGTTAATTTCCGCGGCGGCCGCCCGCGCCGCCGCGGCGTCGCGATCAAGCACGGTTACCGCCATGCCCTCTCCGGCCAACCGTCGCGCAATCTCGCGGCCGATGCCGCCGCCACCCCCGGTAACAAGACCGACCCGCCCGCTCAAATCGTACATGTTTGCGCCTCACTGTCTCGGCTGCGGTCGCGCGACCGGCAACCATCGCAGATTAAGGATCCCTTGGATCGGAAAGCGAAAAGCTCACGACAGGCCACCACTCCCGCCATCCTGGCGATACTGTCAAATTCGAGGGCTTCAACCTTGTGACGGTGGGCTTATCGTGCCTGGGCCTCCCGCCAGCCGACCAAATCCGCGTTGTCGAACCGCGCATGGCCGCGGCCGTCGTCATCGCCGCCCCCGCTGTGATCTCGGATGTTAGCTACGAACCGACGCCGGCGCGCGCAATCTCGATTTCCTCGCCCTGGGATGCTAAGCCCGCGCCGGTGCAACCGACCGGGAGCCTGGACGCGTGCTCGACCGCATCCTGTTGATCAACGACGACGGCATCGACGCGCCGGGTCTTGCCGTTCTTGAACGCATCGCCGCCGAACTCGCTCGCGAGATCTGGGTTGTGGCGCCCGAGCACGACCAGAGCGGCGTATCGCACGCCGTCAGCCTGCACCATCCGATCCGCGCCACCGAACGCGGGCCGCGGCGCTGGGCCGTGACCGGCACGCCCGGTGATTGCGTCGTGATGGGGTTGAGCTACCTGATGCGGGCAACGCCGCCGCAATTGCTGCTGTCGGGTGTCAATCGCGGCGCCAATCTCGGCATCGAAACCGTATTTTCCGGCACCGTCGGCGGTGCGATGACCGGAATGATGCTTGGCGTCCCGTCAATTGCGCTGAGCCAGGCATGGACCGACCGTAACCATGTTCGGTGGGAGACGGCCGCAGCACTGGCTCCGGGGATCGTGCGTCGGCTGCTGGCCATCGGCTGGAGTGCCGGCACTTGTCTCAGCGTCAACTTCCCCGATCTTCCTCCGGAAGAAGCCGGCCCCTTGACCTTGGCCCGCCAGGGCGCCGGCTCGGTCGAAGGCATGGATGTGGTGGCCCGCACCGACCCTCGCGGGTTCACCTATTACTGGGTCAGCTTTCGCCGCCGCGACCGTGACCAAGGGCCGGAAAGTGATATCGAGGCGCTCAACGCCGGTCGGGTAGTGGTGACGCCGCTGCGTTATGACCGCACCGACGAAGAGGCCTATGCGCTGCTCGCAGGCTCGCTGCCCCGCTGACCAGCCTTACGGCCGACGCTCCAGGAAAATCCGGTGCCAGGCATAAGACAGCCATACCCGCTGCCAATGCAGGAAATCGGCGCCGAGGACAAGATCGGCGTCCTGCAGGTCCAGCCTGGTCACCATGATTGTCTGGTCGCGCAGCGCCTCGCCGTCGATCTGCAGTTCGGCAAACCGGTGGGCCCGTGAAGCCACCGCCTCGGCGGCGGCGCCGCGCAAAGTGGTGACCGGATCGCGCGCCAGCGCCGCGGCGCTGACACCGACCGTGACGGCCGAATCGGAATCGAGGGTTGTCAGCTGCGCACCGGTGTCGATCAGCGCGGCAATCGAGTGTCCATCGAGCCGCACCGGGAAAAACAGCCGCTCGTGCAGCGACCGGTTGGCCGCGATCGTGGCAAACGGCGCCGACCAGGCGGGGGCAGTAATCGGGCAGGGCGGCGGCGCGTACAGGATGATGCGCCGGCGGGCGAGATCGAGATCAATCTCATAATCGTCGAGAAAATCGGCGCCGAGAAGTCCGTCGATCGGGCGGCCCTGAATTGAGGGCAGCGACACGGTACCGACCAGGATGTGAAAGTCATTCAACGCCAGGCCGCCCGGATCAAAACTGCGCAAACGGGCATCGCCGCCTGAAACCGCGCTCCCCAGGCTGCGCATGCGGCGGGCATATTGATAATAGACGTTGACGCCGAGCCGCTTGGCGGCGGCGGCACTGAGGATCGACCGCTCGGCCCCGGTGTCAAACAGGAAAGTCGCGACCCCGCCATTGACACGGACGCTGACGATCGGGACGTTGCCCAGCGGGGTGACAACGAATTCGGCCTTGCGCAACGGGCGGCAAGACTGGGCCAGTGCCGGCTGGGCGGCGGTCAGCACCGCGGCCATCAGCAGCAGCCTCAGAGCTGTGCGCATCGGTTTCACGGCGACCTGCGTCGCGCTGCTGCGATTACAGCAGCGCTAGGCGATCACAGCAACTCCCTGTATTTCGATCAAGAGCTCGGGTCTGGCGAGGGCGGCAACGGTGATCAGCGCACTCGCCGGGAAGTTGTCGCCAAAGATTTCTTTGCGCAATTCGGTAAACCGCTCGCCGTAACGCACGTCGGTGATAAACACGGTCATGGTAACCATGTCGGCAAGGGTGCCCCCAAGCTCGGCTAAAGTCCGTCCCAGCCGTGCGAACGTTTCGCGCACTTGGCCGTCGAAATTGCCCGAAAGCGAGTTGCCGGCGGCATCGGTCGAGGCCGCCTCGCCGGCCAGCCAGACGATCCGGCCGCCGCGGGTCACGACAGCCTGGGAATAGCCATGCGCTTGCGCCGCCTCCCGCTTGAGATGCTGACGAAAAGGTGCTTCTGCCGCCGCGCCCGCCATCGCTGTCTCCGCAGCCAATCGGAACGCGACATTGTCCCAGCGCCTGCCGCCTGTCCAGGGTTCACGATAGCGCAGGCCGCCGACCGTTCACCACGCATCGCATGGCAGCCGCGGCGTGTTCGAGGGTGGCCAATCTTGGCGGAACCTCATTAGGCTGCGCCGGCCGCGACCATTTTTGCTCGCCGGTGAGCGCGGCGGCGGATCGGCCGGGTCACCGGCGACTGCATCCCGCGCCCGCACCGGCTCCCTGAAGGAAGTCGTCAGGAGCGCTCCGATGAGGACCACACGCCGCCGCTATTGGGTATTTGTCCTGCTGTTTCTGTTCAACGCGATCGCCTATGTCGACCGGGTCAACATGTCGGTGGCGGGCAAGCCGATCGCGCACGATTTCGGTCTGTCGCCGGTTGCCCTGGGCTATTTGTTCTCGTCGTTTCTGTGGGCCTATGTGCTGATGATGCTGCCGGGCGGGCGGCTGATCGACCGCTGGGGCACGCATGTAGTGGCGTCGGCGGCGGCCGCGGTGTGGTCTGTCGCGCAGATGCTGACCGGTGCGGCGAGTGGCTTTGCCGTCATGCTCGCCACACGCCTCGGTCTTGGGGTCGGCGAAGCGCCGTTTGCCCCGGTCACGTATGGGAGCGTGCGCGCCTGGTCGCCTTATCGCGAACGCGGCACCGCGATCGCCGCGATCTCTGCCGGTTCGAGCCTGGGTTTGGCGCTCGGCGCGCCGCTCGTCGCCTGGCTGATCGAAGCCGTGTCATGGCGCTGGTCATTTGTGATTACCGGCGCGGTCGGCCTGGTGTGGGTGGTGATCTGGCTGAGTTTCGTATCGACGCCGGAAAAAACCCGCTGGTTGCCGGAGGCCGAGCGACGGCTGATCCTCGCCGAACGCGACGCCGGCGTGCCCCCGCCGGCGCATGGCGGGGTCGGCTACCTCGGCCTGGTGCGCTCGTCGACCATGTGGGGGTTGTTTCTGTCCCAGGGTTGCCTTGTCTACACCGTCTATTTGTACATGTCGTGGCTGCCGAACTACTTGCAGACGGCGCGGCATTTGTCGCTGGTCGGGTCCGGGGTTTTTACCTCGATCCCGTTTTTTGTCGCCTCGGTGGTGAACATCGTTGCCAATTGGTGCGGCGACCGGATGCTCAGCGCCGACGCCGTGCGCCGCGGCATGCGCCGGTATCTCGTCGGGTTGTGCCTGTTGCTGACCGCGGTCGGGGTTTTGATCCCTTTGGTCCATTCGCTGATTGCGGTGATCGTGCTGGTCACGATCGCGGTCTCGTTCGCGAATGTCGGACCGGCCGCCAACGGCGCCCTGGTCAGCGACCTGCTGCGCTCGCCCGCCGATACCGGCCGCGCCTTTGCCTTTCTGGTGCTTGGCGGCAACACCTTTGGTTTGTTGGCGCCGATCGTGACCGGCTATCTTGTGGCCTGGACCGGCAGCTTCAACTCGGCTTTTGTCGCCGCCGGCGTGTTGGCCCTGATCGGCGCCGCCGCCGCTTTCGGCCTGGCCCGCGGCACCATCGGCGAGACCGCGCGGATCGGCGCCATCCAGGCCCGCCTGGCCGATTGAGCCTTCGCGCTTGACATCGCCGCGATTTCTTCGGCGATCATGGCGACGCCGCAAGGGCTCACCGCCCGGCCTCGTCAGCGAGGGCCTTGCCGGAGAAGGATGCTCTGATGTCGCCAGCTGCCGACGATCCGCCAAGCTTCGCGGACGGTGCCGCGTCGCCCGCCGCAACCGGGGGCCCGTCCTCCGAGGCGGAGCCGCTCGCCGCCGGCAACCCGACCGCCGCTGGCGAAGCCGCGCCCGCATCGGGGACGCCGGCCAACCGGCACCGTCGACGCCGGCGCCGGCACCGGCAGGCGCCGCCCCGCGACGGCGCGGCAACCGGCGCCGCCGGCGCAGAGGCTGGCGGTGAAACCGTGGCCGGTGGCGCGGCCGCTGCGCGGGCGGCAGAGGCCGGACTCGCCGCAACGCCGAACCCGGCGCGACCGCCGCGCCGTCGCCGCCGCCGGCGGCCGCCCTTCATGGCAGCGGGAGCCTCGCGTGCCGGATTAGGGTCGGCGCTGCCGCCGGTGGCGCCTGACGAGGGCGGGGGAACAGATCCGGCTGCTGCAGAAGCGCCCGAAATTTCGGCCGACGCGGATCCGAGCCGGCCGCGCCGGCCGACCCTGCATTTGCGGCGACCGGTGCGCGGCCGTCGCCAATTGCCGCATCCGCCCGGATTGCAGGTGGGTCTCGCCGGCGCAACGCCAGCCGCCGAAAACGAGGCGCAATCCGCCGAGGAGGCCGTCGCCGGCGCCGAACCGGCCGCTGCCCCGGGCGCTGAACTGGTCGCGCGCCGGGAGGGCGGCGTTCCGCGCCGCCGCCGTCGACGCCGGCCGGGACCCCGCGACGGCGACGCCGCCACCGCGGGTGCGGCTCAATTCGCTGCCGGCGCCGGT